>CAZBTT010000247.1:0-7368 GCA_964494295.1 uncultured Acidobacteriota bacterium | reverse complement strand
GGATCCGGTGGCGGGTGGCCCCGCAGCCCGGCAACAACGTCTGCCAGGTCACGCCTTTCGCGTTCATCCGCTGGATGTCGGGAATCACCCGGATGGCACGAGGCGCGCCGCCCACAAGCGTCGCTTTCGCGGTTTCAGGAATTTCGGAAAGCTCCTGCGCGAGTTCGGCAGCGGCGACTCGAAGTTCGTCACTTCCATGTTTAGGGCTCGACAGAGTCAGAGTGAGAAACGGAACGTCATCGATGGAGCGCAGTTCGACGGTGGGAGGAAGCGCGCCCGGAGGCAGGCCGAAAGCGAAGAGTGCTGTCTGTCGCTCGAAGACCTTCACCAGGCTTTCCTCGTTCGACTCATTGACCTTGAAACGCGCGGTGATGACCGCAACGCCCGGCCGCGCCATCGAGTAAACGTGCTCGACGCCCGCCACACCCAGCAGAGCGCGTTCGAGCGGCTCCACGATGCGCGCCTCGACTGCGCGCGTCTGCGCGCCCGGCCAGGCCACCGTGACGTCCACCATTGGAACGCGGATTTGCGGCTCCTCCTCGCGCGGCGTCGCCATCAGGGCGAGGATCCCAGTGGCGAGTGCCGCGCCAATGAAGAGGGGCGTGAGTTTGCTAGAGGCGAAGCTTCGCGCGACCCGTCCGGCGAGACCGAGTTTCATCGCGGCCCCTCGCTGATCGACGCTCCGTCGTGCAGTTGCGAAGGTTCGAGGGCCACACGCTCGTTCTCTTCAAGGCCCGCCCGCACTTCGATACTGTCGCCGAATGCGTCTCCGAGAGCGATCCAGCGAAGCCACGCATGGCCGTCGCGAATCACGAAGACGCCGGTGAGACCGCCACGGCGCAGAATGGCGCGGGATGGCACCAACAACCGCGGCTCCCCGCCGCCTGATGGCAGGAGGACGCGGGCAAACAGGCCGGCGCGGACGCGGGTGGAAGGAGGGATATCGGCGCGCAGCGTGAATCGATGCGTCGAGGCGTCGGCCGAAGCGGCGAGGTCGTGGATCGTGGCTTCGAAGGGCGGCTCGATGTGGTCGATGCGAACCTCAATCTTCTGCCCGACCCGAAGACGATCACGAACGTCGCGGTGAATGGACGCCGTGACCTCCAGGCCGCCTTCACCCTCGATCTCGAGCAGGGGCTGACCGGGACTCACGACATCCCCCGCACTCGCAAATTTCCGGAGGATGCGTCCCCGGAAGGGTGCTCGGACCGCGGCATAGGAGAGGACCTCGCGTGCCGCCGTCACCGCGGCACGGGCTCGTTCCGCCGCGGTTCTCGCGTTGTCAACCTCGTGCCGGGTCGCCGCGCCTTTGATCAACAGAGCCTGGGCGCGCTCGAGGTCCTTTGAGGCAACTTCACTCGAAGCCTCAGCCGCTGACAGCGCCGCGTTGAGGGAACTGTTCTCCAATCGCACCAGCACTTCGCCCGCGTTCACCCCATCGCCTTCTCGCGGTTGGAACTCAACGATGGATGCGGCGAGGCGTGAAGTCAGGGTCGCGCGGCGGCTCGACTCGATCGCGGCGGGAATCTCGGTGGTTTCGCTCTCACTCGTGGCCCTAACGTCCGCCGTGGCGACCTCGATGGCCGGGTCGAACTCAGCAGCCGCCACCTTGCTCAAGGCTTCGGACCTGGCGCCGCAGCCGGCCGCGCCAAAAGAGGCGGCCACGGCACTCAGAAGGATTGTGTTTCGAACATTCATTGGACGGCGCTCCCAGGGTTAAAGCCAGCGGCGCGTCGGAGTGCGGCCTCGGCGAGGGCGGCGTTTCGAGCCGCGTTGATCTCTTCAAGTTCCGCGGCAAAGGCCGCGGCCTCCGTCTCGAGTTCGTCGGTCAATGTCGCAAGACCTTGAGCGCGGCGCTCCTGAACGACTCGGAGCGCCTCGCGGCCCTCCTCGGCCCCGCCTTGCGCGGCGGCCAGGCGATCCTTCGCGGCGGCGAGGTGACTGAACGCGGCCTCCACTTCGAAGCGCACGCGATACGCCTCGTCGCGCTCATCCTCGACCGCGGCCCGCTCATCGGCCTGGGCCGCCGCCACGCGTTTGTCGCGCGTGGCATCCAGGAGATTCCAGCGCAGCATCGCGCCCACGACCCACGACCGCGCTCCGCCCTGAGGCGTACGATCGTCCATCAGTCGAGCCTGCGCGGCGATT
Source organism: uncultured Acidobacteriota bacterium (assembly GCA_964494295.1). Lineage (GTDB taxonomy): Bacteria > Acidobacteriota > Vicinamibacteria > Fen-336 > JAGNNV01 > JAGNNV01. The sequence goes on along the minus strand of CAZBTT010000247.1, from coordinate 5,220 downwards.
TCGGGCCGACGAGACGCGCCTTCGAGGCGAACGCTCAGAGCCGTCGCTTCGCTTTGTTCCCGAGCGGCGAGCAGAGCCGGCCGCGCGGCCGCCGCGCGCGCCTTCCAGATCTCGAGGGGCTCCATGGTTTCGAGGGGCTTCGCTCCGTCCGTCAGGTCGAATCGAATTCCGTCCGCAGCCCCGATCAGGCGGGCCAACATCGCCTCGGCCGCATCGAGGTCGGCGTGACGCGAAGCGAGGTCCGCTTCCCGGGCCCTCCGAAGCACCCGAACGCGGAGCACGTCGGAGCGGAGAGCCACGCCCTCTTCGAATCGGGCCTGCGTGATCGTCTCGCGCGAGCGGGCCGCCGTGACCGACCGTTCCGTGGCGAGCATGGCTTCGCGAGCGAGGACGGCTCCGAGGTAGGCCTCGGTCACTTGAAAGGCGACGGCGGACTCGGCCTCGCGAACGTTCTGAGTCATCGCCCTCTGACCCGCCGCATGCGCGGCCGTGGCGAGTTTGAGCCGCCCGAAGATGTCGATGGGCGCCTCGACGAAGAGCGACGAGCCCACATGAGAGAGGGCGTTCGGCGCATTGAGACGCGCAATGTCGAGGTCACCGGCGGCGAGCTGGCCCGCATTCAGCCTGTGGGCAAACGCCGCCGCCGGGTTATCCGTCTTCTGAGCTATGAGCTCGACCCCAACGCGCGGGAGCTTTTGCCGCTCGATGGACTCTCCGCGACTGGCGGAAGCACGCGCGCGTTCCCTCAGTGCTCGGAGGACCGGGCTTTGAGAGTCAGCGCGCGCGAGTGCGGCGTCGAGCGACAACGGTTCCCACGCCAGGGTGAGAACAAGAGGAAGAAGGATCACAGTCTTTCCTCTTCAGGCGCACTCGTAGATGCGGATCTCCGGATCCGCCATCAGATACGGCTTCAAAGCGGTAACGACATCGCTTCCGAAGAGGCTGGTCTTCAGGTAGCTCTCAGCGGAGACTCGCGAATCGAATCCGTGAAGCACCTGGACATCCTCCTCGCGGAGGAGGAGCTGCTTCGACTCGGCCCCTCGAATCGTTTCGAGGAACGGCGGCTTGTACTTCGTGTAGACCTCGCCCGCCTTCGGCCGATTCGCGGCGGACACCTTCATCGTGATTTCCAGATACGCTTTTTTCATCTTGTTCCTTGTTGCCTGCGCGGAATCGCCGCGCCGAGGCGCCCGGGGTGGGCGCTCGCGAATAATTTCGCAGGCAGAACAAGACGCGTCTGTTCTCTAGATGACAGGTTTCAAAAAACCCCGGGGCCCGGGGTTTAGGGCCACGAAGGACTCAGGAGTCCGCGAGACTCTCGATGTCTTCGATGCGGCGAACGCAGACGTATTCGCGGTTGTAGCCGAGCACGCCCTTGCCCCGCAGCCGGTTGAGAATGGTGCTGACCACCGGTCGACTCGCTCCCACGAGATCGGCGAGTTCCTGCTGCGAGAGGCGAAGGTGCTGGCCGAACCCGTGTTCGCAGCGCCTCGCGAATCCTCCCGACAGCTCGCGGAAGGTCTCGGCCAGGCGCGCCTCGATCTTCTTGAATGCGAGGCTTTCGAGTCTTCGCTCCATCTGGCGTTGCCGCCTCGAGAGCACCGCCAGAAGCTCCCACGACGCGTCCGGGTGATGCCGCAGCAGAGCGCGAAACTCCTCCACCGGAACGCGCCATACCGACGCCGCGCCCTTCGCCTTCGCAGTGTCCTCGGCTTCAAGCGCCCCGCTGAGGGCGGGTCCGAAGAACTCACCTTCCCCGAGCAAAGCAGTGGTCAGTGTGGCGCCTTCGGAGTTGACGCGCGAGAGTGTCACTTGACCCTCGAGCGCGCAGAAGACCGTTCGCACGCGCTCGCCTTGGCGGTAGATCGTCCCGCGGTGGCGGATAGTGACCACGCGAGCGGTCGGACAGTCTCTCAGCAGATCGTCGGGCGTAATCCCGGCAAGGAGGGGATAGCGCGCAGGTGGGCTCGCAGGTGTCATCGCAGAAAGCGGGATCTTCGCACGGCGCGGGATGGCCCATCCGTCACACAGCGCTACGTCTGTTCAGTGCCAGTCGATTTGCGCGGGGCGCGCGCGTTCGTCGCGGCGCGAACCGAGTGAGGCCTCCTTCTGGTTTCGCTTCTGACCCAGCAGCTTCTTCGTCACTGCCTGAAAGGCGTTCCGGGCGTCCTTGCTCGAAGCCCGGCCCTCGAAATCTCCTCCTCGCGCATGCACTTGGGCATGAACCTCGACGGCCCGCGCCCGCGCGGTGACCGTCCACTCAATCCGATGGATCTTCGGGAAGACGTGGGCGAGCGCGGCTTCGCTCTTTTCGATTTCCCTCCGGTCTTCTCCGTTCAGCACGATGTCGCGACAGACGAGTACCACCGTCGATTCGCTCACGCTGCTTTGTCTCGGATCCTTCATTCCTTGCCTCCAGATGTGTGATGACGAACGAGCAGAACCGAACACGGCGCCTGACGGAGCACATCCTCGGCGACGCTGCCGAGCAGCATCCGCCGGAGCCCCCCGCCGCCCGCGGTGCCGACGACCACCAGACTCGCCTCGATCTGTTCCGCTGTGGCGACAATACGATCCGCGGGCGCTCCCTCCTCGATCAGGCGATCCGCCTTGATCTCCAGCGTGCCCAGGACTTCGATCAGTTTCTCGCTCGCGGCCTTCAGAATGGCCTGGTGTTCGTCCTCGGAAACGGGGATGGGGATGCCGGGGCCGAAGGCCTCGGGAACCACCACCACGGGTGAATAGTCGACCACATGAATGGCGACCATCGGCTCGCCCGCCGTCCCGGAGAGCAGGGCCGCCATCGACAAGGCCCCCTGCGCCGGGTCGGACAGGTCGGTCGCGGCGAGCACCGGGCCCCTGGCCGGCCCTTTGCGGACGATCAGGACCGGGCAATGCGCGTGACGGGCGATGCGGACCGCGGTCGCTCCGGGACCCGGACCACTCGAGTCGCTGCCGGCGAGACCGATCACAAGAAGATCCGCGTGAGACTCCTCGGCGGTGTCCACGATGACCTCCTCGGGCGCTCCCACGTCGACCCGCACATCGATGTCCTCCGCGGTGCGGCCGGTGAGACCGAGGACTCGCGCGGTCACGGTTTCGGCGGCCACCCGCGAGACCGCCATCAATCGGTCCATGGTTCCCTGGATGAGATGGGGAAACAAAACCTGAGCCGGGGCGGGATAGGGGGCGGCGTGCAAGAACACGAGATGCGCCCCGAACTGCCGCGCGGGACCGCCCGCGGCCCTGACCGCGAGGTCCGCGTCCTCGCTCAGGTCCGTGGCGCACAAGATGAGGAGGGGGGGCTTCATGAGGACCTTCCTTTCGGGGGACCGATCAGGGACGCTGTCCGGTTGCTACGTCTACGAGTCCAAGTTACTCCTGATCGGCCTGTCGAGCGTACTCATCCCTTTGCTCCATGGCCCGCTGCAAATGACTCATCCAAGCGTCGTAATCTTCGGTCATGGGGGGACTCCGATACGCGCGCGTGATCCGGATCGCCCTTCTGGCCGGTCTCTTCCAGGGCTGCGCCGCCGCAGCCCCCCCGAACAGCGCCCCTGACGATGAATCCGAACTGAACGAGCCCGCGCCCCCGGATGCCGCCGGGGTTCGGGATCATGCATTGAACCGCGCGGTGCTGGGTCTGTGGTGGGGCAGCGGCTGCCCCGACTTCGGCGCTTGCGGATGTGGAGGGGCCCGCGATCTGGCCCAGGAGTTCACATGCCAGATGGATCGGCTCCAGGCCCTCGACATTCCGGTCGGGGTCTACCTCTTCGACGGAAGCGCCTGGTCGTCCCGCAACTCCAGCCAGACCAACGCCTGCTCGGGAGGCGACTGCTGCGCGTGGAAGCTCGGAGATGGCGTGATCCAGCGGATGTCTCGCGACCGGGTGCGCGCCCTGGTCCACTTCTGGGGCGGCTGTCACGGCGATGACCAGTATCGGCGGGTGCAGAGCCGTCTGGGCCCCTCGCTGCTCGGCTTCTACCTCGACGACGGTTCGTCCGACGAAGACCTCGAGGAAGTCGCGACGTTCATGCGCGGCTCGCTGCCGGGCGACTGGGAGAACATCGCCAAGGCTTACCAGGGCCGGGAGCCCTCGACCACCAGCTCCGGCCTGTCCCACTTCGCGAACGCGGCCTACGTGGGCGACCTCTCCTACGACTTCGCGGGCCTGCGCGAGGGCTTCACCCGCCTGATCGCCAAGGCCCGTTATCTCCCCGCCCCTTACAACGAGTTCACCGGATACGCGTACCTCAACCCCGGCGCACCCGATGAGGAGACCTACCATCGACGCCTCCACTTCGGGGCCTTCCAACCCGTCATGGCCCACACACCCTACGGGAACGCCGACCCGTGGCGGCCCGAATACAGCCCAGGATTCGTAGGGGTCTATCGCTACTGGGCCTGGCTTCACCGTGAACTCCGCCCCTACTTCCTGACCTACGCCGTGCGCATGCCCGAGGACCCGCGCCGGGCTGTCCTGCGCGCCGGATCCAGTCCCTACTCGATGCGGGTGGGCAACGAGATCTTCGTGCCCCTCGTCACCGAGTTCACGAGGACCCTCGACTTCCGGCTTCCCTTCGGGACCTGGGTGGACTACTGGAATGAGCAGCGGACGGTGAGCGGCGAGGTGCTCGGCGAGCCGGTCCCGCTCGGTCGGGAGCCCGTGTTCCTCCGCCTGGGCGCGATCATCCCCCTCGAGGTTCAGCGCGACTACACCGGACACGGCACCCGCGAATCAGCGGGGTCGCTCACCGTGCTCGTCTATCCGAACGGAACCACGTCCTTCCGCTACTACGAGGCCGCCACCGCGGTCTGGACCACGTTCACCTCGGTGCGCTCGGGCACGAGCATCACCCTGGACGCCGTGCCCGGCCCCACTGTGCCCATCCTGTACCGGATCGGTCGGGTCACGTCGCGTCCCAACGCGGTCGGCATCGAGGGCGGCACTGTGCGCGTGAACCAGTCGGGAGATCTGCCCGAGGTCGGCTCCGAGGCCGCGGTCAACGGCTCGACCACGAGCGCCTGGTTCTACGATGTGGCCGCCCGCCGCCTCATCGTCAAAGTCGTGCGCTGAAAGAAAAAGCCGCCCGGCGCAAACGCCGGACGGCTTCTTTTGTGGACGCGGCCCGGAGGGCGTCCCTCCTAGTCCCTTCGACACCCGAACGGAGCGCCGTCTGGTGGAGCGCGAAGCCGCCCCTCGGGGGCCAGGAGCCCTTC
>CAZBTT010000246.1:6170-7377 GCA_964494295.1 uncultured Acidobacteriota bacterium | reverse complement strand
CGGCGCCTCGGGGCACCTGGATGACCCCTGTCGTGGAGCCGGCGTTGATGGTGAGAACGCCGCCCGTCTTCGGAAGGTAGTCGCCGGTTGTGAGTTCGAAGGTCAAGGAACAGCCGCCGATCGAACCCGAATCGACCGCGGTGTCGTCCATGACGTAGAGACTCCAGTTTCCCGCCGGAGGTATCTGATTGAAGATGCCGAGGCTGGAACTGTAGGGGCTCGCCGGGGCCGGGCTCGAGAAGGTGTCTCCGCCCTCACCGTCGTTCATGTTCGTGGGCCGGTACGTCCCGCTCGTGATCGCCGACGAGCTGAGGAGGGGTCCGGAGGCATCAAACGTCAGTGTGGCGCCGGCGACCGGAGTGTTGCCGCCCACGTCCGACATCAGCATCAGCTTTTGTCCGCCCGGCCCCACGAGGAGAATGTCGACGTCCTGCGGCCAGGTGTGGGTGAAGTTATTGAGCGTGACCGACACGTTCGAAACGATGCCGCTGAGCGACGGCACCGTGATGGTTGAGGGATAGGGCGAGGCCGCCTCAGGCGTGGTGGCGCTGCCGATGGTGATGGTGGCGGGATTCGAATGCGGTGACGACGAGACGTTGGCGACCGCGGTGTTGTTCGCGGTCGCGTAGCCGACGGAAACCGTCTTGCCGCTGACCGCGGAGAGGGACACCGAGAAGACGGCGTTGGCGGTGCCCGAGAAAGGCTCGTTCACCGTCACATCGGCGATCGAGAGATTCGGCGGCAGGTCGTCGTCGTCAATGCCGACGACGTGGGAACTCTGGCCGAGGATGGCGCCGGGGCCCTGGGGGCCGCTGAGCGTCACGGTGAAGGTCTCGGTGAATTCATCCTTCGTGTCCGCGAGAATCGTGATCGCGAAGTTCTGGGTGGCCCCGCTCGCCGTGCCGGCGGCGAAGCTGAGAAGCCCGCTGGCCGACGTGTAGTCCTGCCCGGCGAGCGCCGCTCCATTGACCGTCGCATAGTTGACCGAGACCTGTCCGGTGGTGGGGTTGCCGTCTGACGTGGTGACGCTCACGGTCAGCGTGGCGCTTCCACTTTCCGGGACAAGGGCGCCCGTGGACGTGAAGGCGAGTGTCGCCGTGACGCCGCCCGCGGTGGTCGGATGCCGATAGATACCGCGGCCGTGGGTGGCGGCGACGAGGTCCCGGGTTGCGTTCTGCATGATGAACAGCTCGTCCACGGACACGTT
>CAZBTT010000246.1:0-6160 GCA_964494295.1 uncultured Acidobacteriota bacterium | reverse complement strand
GGACACGTTCGCCGGCGCGTCATGCGGCAGGTTCCAGGTGGCGCCGCCGTCCTCCGACGCGAAGATTCCGGACTCACCGCCCGCATAGATCCATTGCGAGTTGTCGGGGTGGATCGCGAGAGTGCGGATCGGTGCGTTGGGCAGGCCGGTTCCCCCCGACCCGGTCCGGTCGACCCAGGTGTCGCCCGCGTCGGTGGTCTTGTACACGTTGTCGGCGCTGAAACCGCCAAACGTCACGTAAACCACGTTGCTGTTCGTGGGATCGATGGCAATGCGGGTTACCTTGCGGCCGGGAAGCGCCGGCGAGGTGTTGTCGCGAAGGACCCAAGTGGGCGAAGCCGCCGTCCCGTTGGTCGTCCGATACACGTCGCCGTTGTTGTGGCCGACCCAGATGATGTCGGAGTTGCCGGGCGCGACCGTGATCGCGCTGATCGGGCTGTTCCCGGTGGTGGGCGGCTTGATCGCGGCCCATGTCGGTCCGCTGACCGTCGTGTTCACGGTGCGCGCGTCGTTCGTGCGCCAGAGAGACCAGCCTCCCCCGAGAAGCCTCTCCTGGTTGTTGGGATCGAGGATGAAGGGGGCGATGAAGTTCGCGCGTCCAAGCTCGGCATCGTCGATCTTGAAAGGCGCGGCTTTGTAGGCCCAGGCCGAGCCGGTCCAATACTGGCCGCTGATGAAGGTCGATGACGCTCCGCCGTTCGAGGAACGGTGGATGCCGAGGAACACGTATTCGCCATAGAGATAGTTGGGGTCGGTCTGATCGGCCGCCGACCAGCCGCCGTCGCCGCCGAACATGTCGACCCAGGTTTCGGTGGCCCCGAAAAATACGGGCGTGCCGTTGTCCTGGGTTCCGCCCACGATCTTCCCGTTGCTCGCGGTCCCGGCCGCGCCGTAGAACTGAGTGACGCCGAGGTTGTTGTTGAGTTCGGTCCAGCCCGCAGTGAGATTCGGCGCATTGTTGCCCACGGTGGTGACGTCGGTCGCGCGGTAGATGCCGCCGTCGTTCCCGAAGAACACCGTCTTGTTGGAAGAACCGTCGAAGCCGGGATGCGCGACGATCGCGTGGTGATCGGCGTGGGCCGAGGGGCCATACGAACCGCCAAGCGCCCAGTTGCTGATCTGCGTGAGGTTTGTCCCCGAGTTGACGCTCTTGAAGAGGTCGATGCCGCCCACGATCACGAACGCGGGATCGGTCGGCGAGACCCACACCACGTTGTCGTACCAGCCCTGACCGCCGAGGAAGTTCGTCCCCGTGTTCATGAGCGTGTACGTCGCACCGCCGTCGGTGCTTCGCCAGAGCTGACCGCTGGACGCGTAGACCGATGCATACGTGATGTTCGGGGAACTCGGCGCGTACGCGACCTCGACGCGACTGCCGCCGAGGCTCGGGGCCTCGTTCCAGAAGGCGCCGCCGGTGGTCGAGAAGAGCGCCTTGCCGTCGGCGCGCCCGGCGATCGCCCGGGTCGCATCGGTCGGATCGAAGTCGACATCGAGCGTGCGCGTGGCGTGAACGGGCGACCAGTTGGCCCCGCCGTCGGTGCTCCGGAAGATCCCGGCATTGGTGGCGGCGAGGATCGCCCCCCCGCCGGGTGCTATCGATAGACGGTTCACGAAGTTGAAGCTCGCATTTGCGGTGTTCGCAAGCTGCGCCCAGTTCGCCCCGCCGTCCGTGCTCTTGAAAATCCCCGCTCCCTGGATAGCGTCGCTGTTGAAGAAGCCCTCGCCGGTGCCCGCGTAGATGACGTTCGAATTCGTCGGATCCATGACAAGTGTGGTCACCGCGAGATTCGCCATGAAGTCGTTCACCGGACTCCACGACGTTCCGCCGTTCGTCGTCTTCCAGATGCCGCCGCCGACACTCCCCACCCACATCGTCGTGGTCGTGGTCGGATGAATCAGGATCGAGCGAAGACGACCGCCCACGTTGCCGGGGCCGAGCCACGTCCACGTTCCCGGCGTGATGCCGGCGACGGTTTGATCGCGGAAACGAGTCCGGCTTTCCGCGCGCATGCGATCGACCTGACGGCGGGCGATCATCAGACCATCGGGCAGGACGCGTCCGGTCTCATCGCGCATATCGAGCAGCCGGTACTTCAGGGCTTCGTCCGGCCGGTCCTGCCGCGCCGGTTCCGCGGCTTTGCCGAGCTGGCGGGCCAGCACAGCATCGGAGACCTGACACACGCGCTCCGGGGTGAGACTGCGCCGCATGCCGAGGAGCCGCAACTCCGCGAGCGTCAGGCCGCGCGAAGCGGCAATGTGGGCTTCGGTCCGGGGTTCGCCGTTACAGTCGACGACGCGAGCTCCTCCGGTCGATCCGATCTGCGGGGCGGCGAGCGAGGCCACGCAGATCACGAAGGCGACACTCAGAGCCCGCGTGGACGAGCGACGAAACGACCGAAGGAAACCCATGCAACCGCCCTTCTCCTGTGTGGGTCACGGCGAGGCCCGACCCGGTTGGATGCTGTGTATCACGTCGCGTTCCGAGGCGCAACTGACGGCGTTCAACGCGATGGACCGCCCCGCAAACGCCCGGTTTCGACGAGCGCGGCGCGCGCCGACTCCCTGCCCGCCTCCTGACCGTGCCACTCGCCTTCGATCGCCGCGGACAAAAGCCGAGTCGCATCGTCGAGGCGTGCCTCCGACAGGGCGATGAAACCCGCCTGGTACAGGATCGCGCCGAAGCGGGGATAGAGCCCCAGGCCGCGGTCGGCCAGGGCGCGCGCACGGGGTAGATCGCGCAACTGCACGGCCGCGTTGGTGGCGGCGGTGTGGAAATATGGGTTTGCGGGCTCGATCTGGATGGCGCGGTCACAAGCCGCGAAAGCATCCTCGGCCCGGGCCTCACCCACCAGGGCCTGCGCGGCGAGGGCGCGGCAGAGAAACATCCGGCTGCGGCCATCCAGCGGCTCGAGCGATGCGGCGCGGCCGAAGGCTTCTGTTACGCCACGGCGCTCCCCCGCTCCACCCTGTCCGGCCCGTGACGCTGTGGCCTGAAAGGCTTGACCGAGGCGCAACCAGTGGGGAGCATGCGAGGGGTGAAGCGTGGCCGCGCGCTGGTGCGATCGCACCGACGCGTCCGGATCGGAGGCCGCGAGGCGCGTGCCGCGGGCCGCCGCGATGTTCGCAGCCGCCGAGGGGTAGAGAACCCCGACAGCGACCGCCGCGGCGATCGTCGCCCCGGCCATCCATGGTCCGGGCCTGTCTCCCACGCCACTCAGGACTGGTCGATCGGACTCGTGTCGACGACGAATGAGAACGATCGCCGCCAGAGGTGCGCAGAAGGCCGCGATGCAGATCACCGCGCGCCGGCCGCCTGTTTGCCACGCCGCCATGTTCATGAGGAGGATCACCGGAGCGAAGGCCGAAACCAGAAGCGTGGCGCGCCGGACCACGCTCGCAGGTAGCGGTGTTCGATCCGTGGTCGGATCCGGCCTTCGCGAGAGAAACGCGGCAAGCGTCGTCAGGAGCACCGCGGGGGCGGTCTGCAGGATCCCGAGGGACAGCTGGGGAACCAGAGCGCCAACGGCCGCGGAGACGGTTCCGATGAACAGCCGCTGAGCCGGGTCGGCGGCGCGCCAGGCCGCCCCGGCCGAGCGAAACACGCCCCCCGCGATCAGGAGCAGAGCCGCGGCTCCGAGCCCACCCTGCGTGGCGAGGATCTGGAGCGCTTCGTTGTGAGCGCGGACGAAGGTGGTGTTCCATTCGATCGCCCAGAACTCCGGAGTCCGCAGCGGCGAGAACGCGAGGCCGAATGTGTCGACGCCCGCGCCGAGGAAGGGATGTTCGCGGAAGATCTCGATGGCCGCGCTCCAGATGAAAAGGCGGCTCTGTATGCCGGCGGCGCCGGAAATGCGGGACCACAGCACGCCCGCGAACTCGCGCCCCCACGGCGTCATCGCCAGAACCACGAGCGCCAATGTGGTCCCCGAGGCGCCGATGAGGCCGATCCGCTTCGCCGCCTGTCTCTCGCCTGCGGCCACGAACACGACGAGGATCAGCGCGATGCCGATCACGAGGCCAAGCCACGCCGCGCGCGAGGCGGATCGAACGATCGCGAACACACAGAGCACGACGGTGACGCCGTGGGCGGCGGCCAGCGCGCCGTGCCCGCGCCGCTGCGCGAGCACAGCCAGGTACACCGCGATCGGCGCCACCGCGGCCAGGAGGGATCCGAGTCCGTTCGCATTCCCCATCGTGCCAAAGGGCCGCGCGCCGCCAAACTCCGCCACGCGGCTCCAGGAGAAGGCGTCAACACCCATCGACTGAACGAGCGCGTACGCCGCCGCGACCGCGGCTCCGAGCACCGGCGCGATGAGGAGCCGACGCGCGTCGATCCACGTCGGGCACGCGGCACGGACCGCGAAGAAGATCACCACCAGTGCAAGCAGTGTGGGCAGACCGGCGAAGCTCTCCGGCGCGCCGGCCATCGAGGTGAGCGGACTGGTCGAGAACACAGTCGAGAGGATCGCGGATGCGGCGAACACAATCACGCCCAACGCCGCCGGATCACGGGACCACGCGGTTGACGGACTCCGTCGCGCGCCGGCCATCGACGCGCCGAGAAGGACTCCCGCGGTGAGTTGGAGCAGCAGCGACTTGGGATAGTCGAACGGCTCGATCGTCGCGTGGTGAAAGAAGATGGGCGAAAGGCCGAGGTGGACGAAGAGCAGGACCCACACCGCGGACAATCAGCCTTCGGGGATCGTCGTGACCGTGCCGGTAGTGTCGGTCCCGTTGCCGCGGATCACATTTGTGCCCGAGGATTCGAGCGTGCTTCCACCCGCCGCGAACAGACCCGTGGTGTTCCCGAAGACAACCGATCGACTCAGCCGCGCCGTCCCACCCGAGAGCGCGTTCACGCCGATGCCGTTGTGCGCGAACTCCGACCGCCGGATGTCCGCGGAACCGCCTGAGATCGTGAGACCGGCCGTCGTGTTGCGGACAAATGAAGACTCGCGAACGAAGTACGAGCCGCCGGAGGTCAACAACCCGGTCACGTTGCGTTCGAAACGGACGCCTTCGATCGAGACGCGATTCGTCCCACCCGAGGCGCGCACGCCGGCCTGGTTTGCCGTGAACACCGAGTGGGTGACGCTCACGAGCGCGCCGGACCCGGCTCCAAAGTTCAGACCGAACGCCCAGCCATCGAACGTCGTCTCCTCGACGGAGAGCGAATCGGCCGCCACGAGCGTGATGCCATCGTTGGTGCCGCTGCCCTTGAGAGTCAGACCGCGCAACGCCACCCGGCTGCCCGGGGCGTTGATGGTGATGGGCTGGTGCACAAAGGCGACGGTCCCGGAAGGAGAGGTCACTTTGACGCCCCGGGTGATGATGAGGGGGAACATCTCGTACTCTCCCGAGCTGAGGACGATCACCTCGCCGTCCACCAGGGTCTGGGCGATTGCCGCGCTGATGTTGCGGCACGGGGTCGGCTGGTTCCAGCACGCGTGGTTATCGGCGCCGAGCGGGGAGACGAACGTGCGGGCGGCGAGATCGTCGTTCAAAATCGTGCCCACGGCCTCGCCGTCGCCAATCGTCGCGTTCACGGGCTGAGAGAGGATCAGACTCAGCGTTTCGTGGAGTTCCGCTGCGGCGTCGCCATTCACGGTAACGCTCGCCACCGCGACCGTGGCTCCCGGCGGGAAGGACACCAGGGTGGGAGGCAGGGCGACATAGTCCGACCCGGCGTTGGCCAGCCCATCCGCGCTCTGCGCGACGACGGTCACGGTATGTCCCACCACCTCCGACAGGTTGACCTGAAAATGCATCACGGTCGTCCCCGCGTGGCCCTCGGTGACGGACGCGTCGAGCACCGAGAGCACGGGCAGGGGCCCGATGCCCAGGACGGTCACCGGCGTGGCTCTTGTGGTGTTTGTTCCGTCGCCCAGCTGCCCCTCGCTGTTTGACCCCCAGCATTTCACGCGGCCCGTCGATAACAGAGCGCAGGTGTGATTTCCGCCAGCGCTGACCCCGATGACTCCCGAGGAGAGACCGGACACATTCACCGACGTCTGCTGATCGACGAAGCTGTTGTTACCAAGCTGGCCCGCCGCGTTGTTCCCCCAGCACTTCACGCCGCCGGTAGTGAGCAGCGCGCAGGTGTGGGCGCCGCCCGCGGCCACCGCGGCCACACCGCTCGTCAGGCCGACGACATCCACGG
>CAZBTT010000245.1:2612-7407 GCA_964494295.1 uncultured Acidobacteriota bacterium | reverse complement strand
CGTCCGGCCCGAAAGTTCCTGGCCAACCTGCTGGCGACGCTGCCGGAGGTCGAGCTCGTCGGCGAGGCGTCGAACGGCCGGGAGGCGGTGACGCTCATCGAGCACCTGCGGCCGGATCTCGCGCTACTCGACCTGCAGATGCCGGAACTCGGCGGCCTCGATGCCGCGCGTCTCATCGCCGCCGGCGCCACCCCGGCCATCGCGTTCGTGACCGCGTTCGACGAGTTCGCGGTGTCGTCCAAGGGAGCTCGGGGTCTCATGCAGCTGATGCCCGCGACCGCGCGACGATTCGGTGTCTCGAATGCCTTCCACCCCGCGCAGGCGATCATGGGGGGCACCGAGTATCTGAGCTACCTGCTCGGCCTCTTCAAGGGCGATATCGAACTCGCGGCCGCCGGATACAACGCGGGTGAAAACGCGGTGCTCCGCTACGGAGGCGTGCCCCCCTATCGGGAAACCCGCAACTACGTGGTGAAGCTGCGGCAGGTCCTCGGGGGCGGCCCCGTGATCGTGACGACCTCCCGCGAAGCCCGGACGCCAAGCGCCGGGGCGAGCACCACACTCGGCTTCTCCGGATCTCTCCCGCCCTCGCTCCAGCCGAAGAACGCCCGGCCGACCGCCGCCGCCGCGAAGCCCCGGCCGGCGCGCAAGCTCGTGAACGTCCCGCCGCGGTTGTACTATCGCTGGGTGGACGGGACCGGCTCCACTCACTTCGCCGACTCTCCCCCGCGGGATGGGTCGGCGTTTCGAACCATTCGCGGGATGCCCTGATCCAGGAGCCGGAGTTCCGAAATGCCGTCCGTCTCGCCCCTTTCCACCGGTTTGTTCGAGACACACGTCCAGCGCGCGCGGGGCTTTCTGGCCGAGGGCAAGGCCGACCTCGCGGAGAAGGACCTCGCCGAGGCCTACCTCCTCAAGCCGCGTGACGTCACCGTCCTGAGCCTCCTCGGAGTCTTGTACTTCAAGCAGGGCCGCCTCGAACGCGCCGAGGAAGTGTTCGGCAAACTCGCGGCCAGCACACCGAATGACGCCGCGATTCTCTTCAATCTCGGCCTCATCAACTTCAAGCTGAATCGGTTCCGCGAAGCGGAACTCGCGTTCACCCAGGCCCTCGCTTTCTCGTCCGACAAGCCTCGCGTCCACTTCTACCTCGCCGCCACCTACGAACGCCACGGCCGGATTCGCGAGGCGATCCATCAGTACCGCCTGGCCCGCTCCGCTTCGGACACTGCGGGAGCCTTCCGCCAGCACGGCGCGCACACCGAAGAAATCCCCCGCAACACCAACCCCGACCTCGCGGCCGCCTCGAAGCCCATCGCGGCCCCTCTCGACAACGACTTCCGCGGGGGCGATGAGGACGACGAGGCGATTTTCGGCGCGTCGAAACTCGTCCAGGTCCCGGGTGCGGACATCCAGGCCCAGAACGCGGGCCCCGTCCCCGATGCCCCGGTCGCGCTTCGTCCCGAGGTTCTTCGCCTCGGCGCGGAGGAAGAGGATCTTTTCCTCGGGCCGCGCGCGCCGAGCACCGCGCCGAAGATGGTGCTCAAACGCCGCGACCTCGTGAACGTCCCCTTCGACGGGCGCATCTTCTTCAAGCGGGGCGCCCTGGTTTCTTCCGAGGGTCACGTCACGTTCTGGGTCAAGGAGACCCGCGCCACCTCCGGCGAACGTCTCGTCATTGCGACAGGGTCGGGTTCGCTTCTGCTCTCCGCAGCCGGCTCGGGCATCGGTCTGCTCGCCTCCGACACCGGCCGCAAACTCTGGGTTTCGCCCGACCGCATCCTCGCCTGCGAGGACGCCCTGCAGCCCCGCTACGTCCAGATCGCGTCCATGGAGTCGAACGTGCTCGAGATGGAAGGCAGCGGCTTCGCGGCGCTTACGTGGAAGGGACTTCCCTCCTGTGTCCGCATCCACGGCGATCATCCCTTCGAGGCGCCTTTGTCGACGGTCATCGCGTGGTCGGGAAATCTCGAAGCGGAGATGGGGCTGTCGCCCACCACCGACGAGCCGTCGCTTTTCATCAGCGGCGAAGGCGAAGTCCTCTACGAGTCGGATTAGCGCGCGGGAGCAGCGTCCGCGAGGACCGCTCTACAATTCGGCATGCTTTCCCTGATCGCAGCCGCCGCCCTGACGCTCGCCAGTGCCGATGGTCCGGCGGTACTCGATGCCCCCGCGGCCCAGCGTTTCGCCGACCTTGCCCTCGCCTGCGTGCACAAGGAATACCCGGGCAAGGTCGCCCACGTCCTCAACAGTGACGAAGATGTGCAGCCGCCGCGCAAGCTCACACCCGCGTTCTACGGGTGCTACGACTGGCACTCGGCGGTTCACGGCCATTGGCTCCTCGCCCGCCTTGTTCGTACCTTCCCTCAGGCGCCCTTCGCAACGCCGGCACGCGCGGCACTCGCGAAAAGCTTGACCCCCGAGAACATCGCCGCCGAGGTGCGCTATCTGCAAGGGCCGGGGCGCACTTCTTTTGAGCGCCCGTACGGCCTTGCCTGGCTCCTCCAACTCTCCGCCGAACTCCGGGGGTGGGACGACGATCAGGCAAGGTCCTGGTCGGCGGCCCTCAAACCGCTCGAAGCGGAAGCCGCCACCCGGCTGAAGAGCTGGCTCCCCAAGCTCACGAATCCGATCCGGATCGGCGAGCATGACCAGACGGCGTTTGCCTTCGGACTCGTGCTCGATTGGGCCCGGGTCGCCCTCGATCAGGGGATGATCGAGTTGCTCAAAGAGCGCATCGATGCCTACTACTCGAAGGACAAGGCCTGCCCATTGAACTACGAACCTTCCGGGCAGGACTTCGTTTCACCGTGCCTTGGCGAGGCCGACCTGATGCGTCGCGTGCTTGCGCCTGATCGCTACGCCACATGGCTCAGCGCGTTCCTGCCTCAGGTTCCGCGAGACGGATCGGTTGGCTGGCTCAAGCCGGAGGTCGTCACCGACCCCACAGACCCCAAACTTGGCCACCTGGACGGCCTCAACTTGAGCCGAGCCTGGATGCTGCTGGGAATGGCGCGCGGGTTGCCCCCTTCGGACCCGCGGATCGCCGCCCTGCGTAAGACGGCGGCGGCTCATCGCGAGGCCGGCCTGCGCGCGGTCACCGGCGCGCACTACGAGGGCGGACATTGGCTCGGAACCTTCGCGGTGTATCTCGTGACTGCGGAGCGACAGGCTCCCACCGACCGCGACAGTCCGCGCAGTCCGTCAACGTGGATCCCCTTCCGCGGTTCGGATCCGCGTCACGACGGTCGGTGAACGGCTCGGATTGGTAGTGGCGGGACGGGGTTGCTTCGGGCGAATTTCCTACGATGCGCCCTCGCAATGACGTAAGGCAGATTGGGCTTGGCGCCGAGTGCGGCCGGCGTACCGTTTCTGAAGTTGGGGTTGGGCCTGAGGATGGAGCGTGGCCGGCGCTGCGGTGGGTCGCAGGCGGCCGGGGCGTTGAGCGCGAGTCGCAACAGTCCGTCGTCGAGGTTTGCGCTCAACGAGCCGAGCAAGGAGGCACACGATTCCGAAGTTCTGGTAACGCAGTGCCGACGCGGGAGGCGTGGCCCGAGGCCAGGCTCCGCGCTCCCCGGCGCCGCGAGCCCACCGCAGTCCGGGCACGCGGCCCCCCGCTACCAGGCCCGAAAGATCGCTTCGTGGCCCTAGGCCAGGGCAGACTAATCCCGCTTCTCCGGGGTCCTAGATGGACCTTCGCCGTCTACCTTGTCTTGAGGAGCACGAGGCCCGGCGCTTCTTCCTCTTCGACGTAGGCGCCCACGTCGCGCAGCAGCGAGAGGGCCGCGGTAAGCCGGTCCGAGGGAACGAGGGCGAGTTCGAACTCCGCCTTCGCGGCAATCGCGGCGGCGAGCACCGTGATGCCGGTGACGTCGTCGCAGGTGGCGCCCGAGTCCCAGTATCCAAGCGCCTTCTTGATGATGCGGCGGGCCAGAGGCAGCGGCGCGGTGGTGCGGCCGACCACTTCGAGGAACGTGGCTCCCCCGCGTTCGCCCTCCACGTCGACTTGCAGGAACGCGCCGATGTCGACGCCCGTGGTGATCCGCCGTTCGATTTTGGGCTCGATGCGGCGCGCTTCCCACAGGGCTTCGCGGATTTCGGCTTCGATGAGGTCGATGTGTTCCGCCTTCGGCCTCACGCCGCCCAATTCGACATGGATCGCGCGTAATTCACCGCGATCTTTCCAATTCACCGCTCTGCCCGTCGCGCGGTCCTTGCGCGATACCGCGAGCGACACCTTCCCAAGGCCCTGGGGTTCGAAGCCGAGGTCGCCCGTCGCGACCGTGAGGTCAAGGCCGAACTCGCGGCCCAGGGCCGATAAAGTGCGCGACGCATAACCCTGAGCACTCGCCGCGCGAACGTGCGTGAGGCCCTGCAACTGGTGGGTGAGACTTCGGCCCGGAGCCAGACCGAACGAGGCGATGGTGAGATCGGAGACGACCGGGGCCAGGGGATGACCTCCGAGGTCGGCTTCGACGCCGAACGCCGTGGCCACGATCGGGCCGCCGCCCTCGCTGCGGAAACCCAGGCGAAAATCGTTGGCGCCTTCGAAGATCCCGGTGCCGCGCGATCCGGTGGCGAGGGAGAGCGTTCGCAGGCGCGCCACCTCGCGCGGCGAGAGGCCGGAGACACCCATCGACGGGCGGAAGCCCAGCACCCGGGCGCTCTTTTCCCAGGCCGCGAGGACGGGCAGGGCGAGGTCGAGGACGATGCCTTCTCTGTCCTGGGCGTCGATCTCCAGCGTCTCGATGACTTCTATGGGCAAAGGGTCCTGAATTCGACGGCTATTGCGAGG
>CAZBTT010000245.1:0-2602 GCA_964494295.1 uncultured Acidobacteriota bacterium | reverse complement strand
GCTTCTTTCGAGAAGCATCGGCGGCAGCGCGCCTCGTAGGCGTGGGCGCCGCCAACCACCACGCGATCGGTCGAGTGGACGAGACGCTGCGTGCGGTTCGCAGGAGCGCCGCACTGCATGCAGATGGCGAGCATCTTGTCGACGTACTCCGCGGTGGCCATGAGCTGCGGCATCGGCTCGAAGGGCCGGCCCAGGTAGTCCTGATCGAGGCCCGCCACGATCACCCGCACGCCCTTGTCGGCGAGAGCCTGCACCACTTCGGCAAGGCTGCCGTCGAAGAACTGGCCTTCGTCGATCCCCACCACCTCGGTGTCGGCCTTGAGCCCGCCCAGGATCTCCGCCGCGTGGGAGACGATCTCCGACTTGATGCGCATCTCCGAGTGGGAAACGACATGGTCGACCGCGTAGCGATCGTCGATCTTCGGCTTGAAGACCTGCACCTTCTGCTTCGCGATCTCCGCGCGGCGCAGCCGGCGGATCAGCTCCTCGCTCTTCCCGCTGAACATGCTGCCGACGATCACTTCGATCGATCCGGATTCGGGCCGGTGTCGCGGAGGCGCCATGGGTTTGTGGGGTTTCTGCTTTGGGGGGAGATCGGACGCGCTACTTCGCGCGCTCGATGTACTTCCCTTCGGTGGTGTCGATCCGGATCACGTCTCCTTCGGAAATGAAGGGGGGGACGTTGACCATGAACCCGGTCTCCATCTTCGCGGGTTTGCTCTGGTTCGAAACCGATGCGCCCTTGATGGAAGGTTCGGTCTCGATGACCTTCAGCTCGACGACCATGGGCAGTTCGATGCCGACCGGGGTTCCTTCGTACATCTCGATCTTCAGCTTCAGGTTCGGCTTGAGGTAGTTCACGGCGTCGCCGAGAACCTCGTCCGAGAGACCGATCTGCTCGAAACTCTCGTTGTTCATGAAATGGTGCATCTCGCCCTCGGAGTAGAGATACTCCATACCGGTGTCCTCGAGATAGGCGCGCTCGGCCATGTCCACCGAGCGGAAACGATGCTCGAAGATGGCGCCGGTCTTGAGGTCGCGCAGCTTCGCCTGGACAAAACCACGCAGGTTGCCGGGGGTCTTGTGGATGGTTTCCACCACGCGAGACAGGTTGCTCTCGAACATGATGACCATGCCCCGCTTCAGTTGGGTCGCCGCAATCGTGGAAATTGTCTTCTCTCCTTGGTTCCTGGCCTGCTTCGTGGGCAGGCGAGCCGGGGATTATACCGTCTCGGCTTTGACATGCAGGCCGACGCGGTCGACTTTGGCGTCGAGGACCTTGAAACCCTGTCGGTTCAGATCCGCCACCAGCGCCTCACGATGGCTCCTGGGGGCCAGGGCGAGGACAATGCCGCCGCCCCCCGCGCCGCAGACCTTGGCTGCTCCGCCCTGGGCCACGGCCATCTCGACGATCCGGTCGACCTCAGGCGTGGCGACTCCAGGGGCGAGCGCACGCCGCGCCGTCCACTCCCGGGTCACCGCGTGCATCAGGGCAAGTTCGTCCTCGGTGGTTATGGCGACGCAGGCCTCGCGCGCCGCGGCCACGATCTCGGCGAACAGTTCACGGATGTTGCCGCTGCCGTCCACCTGGGCCTTGAACATCTCCCAATTGTTGAGGCCGGAGAAACGGGTGATGCCCGCGTCGACGAGGAGAATGCGGTCCTCGACGAAACTCTCGTCCTCGACGAGACGACAGGTCTCGATCTCACCGGGGTTCAAGGCGATGTCGAGCACTCCCCCATGGATCGCGGCTTCGTAGTCCTGGATCCCGGTGGGCACGAGGATCACCTGAGCCTCGGCATCGCGCACAAGCTGGCGAAGATCCCGAGGGGAGACTTCGCGCGACAAGGAGCCGAGCACGGCGGCCGCGATCGTGACCGCAAGCGTCGACGAACCGCCGAGGCCCGAACCCGCGGGAACGCGCGATGTCGTCTCGATCCGCAGGCCCGCGCTCACCCCGAGAGCCTTCAGGATCTGGACGACCAGGCGCGTGTGATTGTGAGCGTCGATGGCATCGATGTGCTCCGCCGAGGCCCGGGCGCCCGTATCGATCGACACGATCTCGAGCCCCCGGGCGATGGGCGTCACAGTCGTGGTCGCGCGCAGGGTCACCGCGGCATTGACGGTTCGGGCTCCGTGATGCCAGAGGTAGAGCGGCCAGATATCGAGGGTTCCGCCCGCGATATCGACGCGCGCGGGAGCACTGGCGGTGCAGGGTTTCATGGGCGGCGGATACTACCAGTCCGCCCGCCCCGCGGGCCGCTCATATACTCCGCCCGACATGGGTGAGTGTCCAAAGTGCGGTAAGGCGGTCGAAGCCACGGCCCGGATCTGTCCCGGCTGCGGCGTGATCATGTCGAAGGTGCGCGGCAAGGCCTCGGACCCTTCCTCGCCGAACGACACGCAAAGCCCGCGCGGGACGCGTCCGCTTCCTCCATCACTCCTCTTGCCGCCACCCGTGCGCTCGGCCCGACCCGAAGCGCGAACCGTATCGGCTCCCCAATCCCAGACAGCCGCAGGGTCGGGCCCCACCTCGACCGGAGCGGCTATCGCGAAAGTGGGTCTCGCCGCGGCTATCGGGATCGCCGGCCTCGTCGCTCTC
>CAZBTT010000244.1:0-7407 GCA_964494295.1 uncultured Acidobacteriota bacterium | reverse complement strand
ATGATGTCGCTCAAGGGCGGGAGTGTCGGGTTTCAGATCGGCGGCCAGTCCTCCGACTTCGTGCTGCTGGTGATGAACCAGAAGGGCGTCGACAATCTCCTCAAGAGCAAGTTCACGCTCGGGGCCGATGCTTCGATCGCGGCGGGGCCGATCGGGCGGAATGCCGAGGCCGCCACCGACCTGCGGATGCGCGCGGAGATTCTCAGCTACTCGCGGAGCCGTGGCGTGTTCGCCGGCATCTCGCTCGAGGGAGCGTCCTTGCGGCAGGACACGAAGGCCAACGAAGCCATCTACGGCAAGGGCGTCGATCCGCGGACGCGCCTCCTGAGATCCGGCCAGCCGATCCCTCCCGAGGCGCAGGGCCTGGTGGACGCGATTGACCGGCTCACTTCGGGGAAAGACCCACAGTAACGCCGAAAGAAAAGGCTATCGGCCCACGTAGTGTCCGACGTGAAGCGGATTGCCTTCGCTCACATCCTCTCGGCGATCATCCTGCCCCTCATGGGCGAATTCATCGTCGCCTTCGTCATCCTCGAGAATCGCGTGATCCGGTCGGGCGGTTTTGTGCACGGTCTCGTTGTCGAGGTCGGGCAGATCCGGCTGTTCCGGAAACTCCTGCAATCGCTCGAGAACAGGGACGACCGGGACCTTCTTCTTGTTTTTCATAAGAAGGCGTTGAGCAGCATCCATGCCAACGGCGGCCCTCGGAAAGGCTGGATTTGGCCTGTCGAGGGGGTGGACTTTGTAGAAAAAGCGCTCCTTTGACCGGCAGTACTTCAGGCCTTCAGTTGAACGCGCAGCAGGCACACCTCCGGGCGACACAGGAATCTCACCTGAGGCGCGTAGCCGCGTTCCATTCCGACACCCGCGGACACGTGGATGGGTGTTCCCTTCCAGTCGTGGAGACCACGGGCCATTCGTCGAGGCAGGCGCGAGAGGGTGAGGGGCGCCCCAAAGAAGGGCACCACGATCTGGCCGCCGTGGGTGTGGCCGGCGAGTGCGAGGTCGGCGGTTCCCTCGTCGAGCGCCATGATGAAGTCCGGGTTGTGACCGAAAACGACCCTCACGTCGTCCGGCGGCAGTTCGGCCACGAGCCGACGCAGGGTCCGGCCGTCGCGGCCGCGGGCCAGACCCGAGGAGAGACCGAGCACGCTCATGCTTCTCGATGAACCGGGCAGGGGAATGCGTACGAACGCGTCGGTCAGAGCGACGACACGTGTGCTCTCGAAGACCGACGGCCACTCGGGACCCTCGACATCGCCTTTGACCGCGTAGATGCCGAGACGCGGAACGGGCAGGCTGTTCAGAAGATGTCGGAAGTCGTCATGCGCCCGCGACAGATCCTCGCGGCCGGCGAGGGCCTGAAGGTAATCGCCGGTGAAGAGAATGATGTCGGGTTGCAGATCCACGGCCTCGCGAAAGGCGCGGCGTTCGTGTTTCCCGATCACCGCGGTCTGAATGTCGGAGAGGTGGACGATCCTCAGCTCGGCGCCGCGCTCGCCTGGGCTGCTCAGAGCGCGGCTCACGAACGTGGGCTGAGGCCCGCGCCGCGCGGTGAGGTCGATCCGGTGCTCGTTGACTTCGAGCGATCGCGGCTCGACGAAGTGTGCGTTTGTGAAAATGGCGAGGAAAGTCAACACCGCGGCTGCGAAACCCCAGCTCGTCGTCCGCGATCCCGACCGACGCAGCCACCACCCGGCGAGGCCGAGAAAAACGAGAAACTCCGCGAAGACCCATTGTGAAAGGAGATGAATGATTCCGAAGCCGCCGACGTCTCCGACGGTTCCGATGGCGGCCGCGGAGAAGACGGCGACCGAGCCGAGCACACCGAAATCGGTCAGAAGCTGGGCGAGCCGCGGTTGGATGGCCGGCTCCTCGGCATATCGATGACGCCACACCCGCGCGAGGAAAATGAGGGCGGCCAGGTTCAAAGTATGGAACGTCGCGGACGTCAGCAACAGTTGCTTCAGCATGCGCGATACGAAGCACGTCCGATGCCACGGGATCGTGCCGAAATGGGCTCGCGGTGTGGCGGAGTCGCCTCGAAGAGTGGCCGGGCTGACCACGCCTCTCGCTTCGCAGTGTGGCCTTACCGCCGCTCTGCCGACGGCTAGGTTCCGCGGCGCTTGGGTCCCCGCATCGGCGTCGCGGTGAGCGGATCGTCGGGCCAGGAGTGGCGCGGATATCTCGACCTCAGCTCCTTCCGCACCTCCGGATACGTGTTCGTCCAGAAGCTGCGGAGGTCCTGGGTCACCTGGACCGGTCGGCGGGCGGGGGAGAGCAGGTGCAGCGTCACTCTCGTGCGCCCTTCGTTCACCGTCGGGGTGTCGAGCCAGCCGAAGACTTCCTGAAGGCGGACCGCGAGCACGGGCGACGCGCCGTCGGTGAAGTACTCGAGCGGGATCTTCGAGCCGGTGGGCGCTTCGATGAATGAGGGAGCCAATACTTCGAGAGCGCGCTTCTGGTTCCAGTCGAGGCGCGACAGAAGTGCCGCCGCGATGTCGATACGCACGAGGTCGGCGCGGGAGCGGGCGGTCCCAAGGTCCACAGACATCCAGTCGGAAATCGTGGCGAGAAGAGCGTCGTCCGAGAAATCCGGGAACGAGTCCGCGCGGCCCCACGCGCCCAGCGACATCACTCGCGCCTGAAGAGCCCGAGAGGCGTCCGACATCATCCGAGGCAACAGGCCCTCGGCGCGAATCGCCTGAGCCAGCAGGTCGACCCGGGCCTCATCGGTGATCGACGCCAGCGGCTTCGCGTCGATCACGAGTTCGCCCATTCTGCGCTCCCTTTGGGCCACGATCACGCCGCGGGTCGTGTCCCAGGCGACGACATCCCGGCTCTCCGGCGCGAGCGTCTCGACATCGAGGGGCGCCGCGAGGAAGATCCGGCCCTCGGCGTCGCGCGCGTCGACGTGGGCGACCGCCAGCCACTCCTCGTGGGTGAGCGGATCCGCGGCGTCGAGTCTTGCCCCGCGGCCGCTCGCCAGCCGGTAGCGATCCGTGGAGCCCGGCCGGCGCTGAGCCACGCGTTCGGGATAAGCGAGAGCAACCAGGGCGCCGACGAGATCGATGGAGGGCTTGGGACCGTCTCTCTCGTCCAGCTTCAGACGCGAACGATGGTCACGGGCGATGTCGCGAACTCGAGCGATACCGGCGCCGCTCGCCGACGAGCCGCCGCCACGTCCTCGGCCCAAAAGCGCCTCGACGCGGAGCGTCAGGTCGGCCCCCGCATCACGAGAGAGGATGTCGCGCTCCTCGAGCAGGGCGGCGATGTCGGCGGCGAGGCCGCCCAGACCCATGCGTCGTCCTTCGATGAGGAGATGACCAATTCGAGGATGGACGCCGAGTTCGTGGATCGCTCGGCCGTGGGGCGTCGCGGCGTCGTCTTTCATCGCTCCGAGATCGCGAAGGATCCGGCGAGCCTCGGCAAGGGCGCCGGCTTGCGGCGGCGTGATCCACGCGAGCGAGGCGTCGGGCTCACCCCAGATCGCGAGGTCGAGGGCGAGGGGAAGAAGGTCGGCGTCCACGATCTCGGGCGGGCGCGATGCTGCGAGCGCCCGCTGCGTCGCCTCGGTCCAAAGCCTGTAGGCGGCGCCCGGACCAAGCCGGCCCGCGCGGCCGGCGCGCTGATCCGCGTTGTCGCGGGCGATCCGGACTGTGTCGAGCCGCGAGAGGCCGAGGCCGGAGTCGAAGCGGGAGACACGCGCGAGGCCGCTGTCGACGACGATCCCGACTCCTTCGATGGTGAGGCTCGTCTCCGCGATATTCGTCGCGAGGACGACGCGGCGACGCGGTCCGGGCAGGATCGCGGCCTGCTGCGCGTCGATCGCGAGTTCGCCGTGAAGAGGCCGGATGTCGAGGCCATCCGCGCCCGCCAGATCCCCCAGGCTTCCGGCCACACGCGAGATCTCGGAGGCGCCGGGCAGGAAGGTGAGCACGTCGCCGGGGGCTGCCTTGAGCGCTCGACGGATTGCGGCCGCGACCGCGGGCGCCGGGTCGCGATCGATCGGGAGATCGTCCGCGGCGTAGGAGATCGACACCGGGAAGGAGCGGCCCGCGCTGCTGATCACCGGCGCCCCGCCGAGACTTCGTGACAGAAAGGCCTCATCGAGCGTGGCGCTCATGATGAGGATGCGGAGGTCGGGGCGGAACAGCGCCTGGACGCGCCTTGCAAGGGCGAGGCCGAGGTCGGCGTGGATCGAACGTTCGTGGAACTCGTCGAAGATGAGGAGGCCGCAGCCTTCGAGGTCAGGCTGCGAAAGGAGCGCGCGCGTGAGGATGCCCTCGGTTACGACCTCGATGCGTGTCGCTGCGGAAACCCGTGCCTCACGCCGGATTCGGTAGCCGACGAAGCCCCCGACGTTCCCGCCAAGTTGCGCGGCCATCCGCGCCGCCACGGTTCGCGCCGCGAGCCGGCGGGGCTCGAGCATGGTGATCCGCTGCCCGTTGAGCCACGCTTCGTGGACAAGTTCGAGCGGAACCAGGGTGCTCTTGCCCGCCCCCGGCGGTGCGGTGAGAATCACGATCCGCTCTCGCTCGAGCGCCTCGCGCAGCGCGGGCAGCGCGGCTGTGACGGGCAGGGCGTCGCTCAAAGGAACTTCGCGCGCGTCGCCGGGGTGGGGATCGGGCAGGCGTCGAACCGTCCGAAGATGCGGTACCGCGATCGCGCGATCAGGCGGTACACCGCGTCGCGAAGGAAGCGGGGAAAGATCCGCAGGCCGACCGCAGCGCCGTAAAGACCGCCGGCCGATGCGATGGCGAAGATCGCGGCATCACTGCGGTCGAGCAGGCGTTGGGATGGAATGCCGTAGTCGGCGATGACGATGACGGTTTCGAGGGCGCCAGCGTCCCGGCCCGCATCCCGCAACAGGCGTGTGCCGAGGTCGCTCTGCAGGGCGGCGAAGCGCAGTCGATCATGACGATCGATCTGGATCAGGAACTGCACGAAGCGATCGCACAGACCACAGACGCCATCGTAGAGAACGAGATGAGCCACGCGGAAGGAGGTTATCAACCCGACCGAGGCAGGCCACTAGAATCCCCGCGAATGAAAGACGGCCGTCGTCCTTCGCTGCACGCCGCCTTCGCGACCGGGGCCGTCGGTCTTTGGATCGTCACCCTGGGCTGCGCGCCCGGGAAGAGGTCTGAACCGACGAGTCCGTCGCCAACCCCGACGCCCACCGTGGCGGCCGCGCCCGTCCTCCTGCCCGAACCGCCACCCGGCGCAGTCCTGATTCCCGGCGGACGCTTCACCATGGGAGGGGGAGAGCGGATCGAAGAGAACCCGCCGCATCTCGTGATCGTCCCGACGTTCGCGATCGATACCCATGAGGTGACAGTCGAGCGCTTCTCGAAGTTCATCGCGGCGACGCAGCATCGCACCGAGGCCGAGAAGTGGGGCTGGTCCGGCGTCTTCGACATTCAGAAGCAGGATTGGAGGCCCGTGAACGGTGCGACCTGGAAAGAAGTCGGCGGCCCGGGTTCGAAACCAAGCGCTCCGAACGATCCGGTCACGCATGTGAGCTGGAACGACGCGGTCGCGTTCTGCGCGTACGACAAGGGACGGTTGCCCACGGAGGCCGAGTGGGAATACGCCGCGCGGGGCGGCAAGGAGGGCGAGATCTTTCCCTGGGGGAACGAACTCCGCCCCGGCGGAAAACCCGCGGCGAACTGGTGGCAGGGAGTGTTTCCATCGAAGCTGACCAGGGAAGATGGTTTTCTCTCCCGCGCTCCGGTGGGACGGTTCAAGCCCAATGGCTACGGCCTTTACGACATGATCGGCAACGTCTGGGAGTGGAACGCCGACTGGTTCGACGCGGGCTACTACTTGAAGTCTCCGGTCGAAAATCCGAAGGGCCCCGCCCAGGGGAAAGACCGTGTCATGCGCGGAGGCTCGTGGATGTGCTCGGAGAACTTCTGCCGGAACTTCCGCAACGCGGCCCGCTCGTTCGCCGCGCCCGACAGCGGCCTCGACAATCTCGGCTTCCGTTGCGCCTACGACGTCGCGGCGTCCGGCTCGTAGAGACGTTCGAGCGCGACGACCAACGCCTGCGCCGAGGGGAGCCGTTTTGTCGGATCCTTGTCGAGACAGCGAGTGAGCAGCGGCCCGAACCCCGCGTGTTCGGGAGGGAGACCGACCGGAGCCTCGTGCGCGACCGCGAACAGCGTGTCGATCGGCGTGTCGCGGAGAAACGGGGGGCGGCCGGTCAACATCTCCTGCAGCAGCGAGCCGAAGGCGAAGATGTCCGAAGCCGGAGTGATGGGTTCGGTCCTGACCTGCTCGGGCGACATGTAGGCCGCGGTTCCCATCAGCTCTCCGGGTCGCGAGGTCGCGGATTGAGACGCGGTGCGATTGTGCGGTGCTTCGCCCACGATCTTCGCGAGACCGAAGTCCAGCAGCTTCACCGTGCCAACCGAGGTGATGAAGATGTTCTCGGGCTTCAGGTCGCGATGGATTATGCCGCGCTCATGCGCGGCGGCGAGACCGTTCGCCAGCGCCCGTGCGACCTCCAGGACCTCGGAAACCGCAAGGGCCGTCCGGTTCATGCGCGCGCGCAGGTCTTCCCCTGCGAGCAATTCGGTCGCGACCGCGCCGCCCTGATCGTCCGCGTGGAATGAGATCAGGCGCACGATATTGGGATGGTCGAGCGATCCGATGGCGCGGGCCTCCCGTTCGAAGCGCCTTCTTCGCGCGGCGTTCCATGGCGCTCCCGAGAACACTTTCAGCGCCACCCGTCGCCCGTCCGCGGCGCAGCGGGCCTCGTGGATCTCGGCCATGCCGCCGCCCCCGATCTTCCGCTCGATCTCGAACCCGAAGAGCGAAGAGCCTGGCGGCAGTTCGGCCCGCACCTGCGGCGAGGTCTCGAGGGCCTCGCCGGTTCGCGCGTCGCACTCCGCCAGATCGGCGACCTCGTCGGCAAGACCCGGATCGCGCGACTGCAACTCCCGCAACCACGCAGCTCTCGCGGATACATCGAGTTCGAGGAAAGCGGCGAGCGCTTCCTTGACCTGCTGCCAGCGCGCCGCCGATGTCACGAATGGCTCGCGCCTTCGTCCGGTCCGCGGAGTTCCCGGCTCAGAAAGGCGCGCGCCGTCGACCACTCGCGTTTCACTGTCGCGGTGGAGTGTTCGAGAACGCGGGCGGTCTCCTCGATGGACAGGCCTGCGAAAAAACGAAGTTCGACGATCCGGCCCTGCCGCGGGTCGATGCTCGCAAGCTTCGCGAGGGCGCGGTCCAGCCGTACCACGTCGATCGCGTCGCCCGGCGCAGGAGATTCGTCCGAGGCCATCGTGACGCCAAGAGGAGCGCTTCGTTTGCGGGCGCTGCGCCGCCGTGCCTGGTCCACGAGAATCCGGCGCATCGCCTGCGCGGCCACGCCAAAAAAATGAAGGCGGTCGCGCCAGG
>CAZBTT010000243.1:0-7423 GCA_964494295.1 uncultured Acidobacteriota bacterium | reverse complement strand
GGTTTACGCGGACAGGGTCAATGGGCAGGCGGTCAGGAACGGGGTGCGCGGCGCTCCGGTCTGCACCGACTGCCACGGCGAGCACGGACTCCTGGCCCCGAGCGAGCCGAACTCCCTGGTCAACCCGGCGCGGGTTTCGAGCGTGACCTGCGGCCGCTGTCACGGCGACGAGCGCCTGGCCGAGCGCTTCAACCTTCCCAAGGACATGGTCCCGGCCTACGACGACAGCTTCCACGGGCTGGCCCAGCGCTCCGGCCGCCAGACCGTGGCGAACTGCGCCTCCTGCCACGGTGTGCACAACATCCTCGCCTCCACGGATCCGCGCTCCACCATCCACGCGAACAACCTGGCGCAAACCTGCGGCGCCTGCCACCCGGGGGCCGGGGAACGCTTCGCTATCGGCCAGGTCCACGTGTCGGCGAGCGCCGCCAATGAACATCCGGCGGTTCGATGGAGCCGGATCTTCTACTTGATCGTGATCCCGCTCACGCTGGTCGGGATGTTCCTCCATCACCTGCTCGACTTCCTGGCCAAGTTGCGCCGCGGGCCGGCGCGGAGGGGGAGCGAGGAGGTGATGCGCATGGGCCTTCATTTCCGGATCGCCCATGGGCTCGTGCTCGTCAGTTTCCCGACGCTCGTGATCACCGGCTTCGCCCTGACTTACCCGGAGGCCTGGTGGACCGCGCCGCTGCTCGGCCTGGAGGATGGCTTCAACTTCCGTGGCGGTGTGCACCGAGTAGCTGCGGTCGTCCTGCTGATCGCGGTCTTGTACCACATGGTCCACCTGATCCGGGTACGGCCAGACCGCGTCTTCCTGAAGCAGATGTGGCCACGCCTCAAAGACGCCACCGATCTCATCGGAATGATCCGGTTCAACCTGGGCCTTCGCCCGCACCGGCCCACGTTCTCGATGTTCAACTACGCCGAGAAAGCCGAATACTGGGCGTTCATGTGGGGCACCGTGGTCATGGCGGTCACCGGCTTCGTCTTGTGGTTCAACAACTTGTCCCTGGCCTATCTGCCCAAGTGGGTGAGCGACGCCTCCACCACGATCCACTTCTACGAAGCGGTTCTCGCCACCGGCTCGATTCTGGTGTGGCACTTCTACATGGTGATCTTCGACCCCGACGTCTATCCTATGGAGAAGGCGTGGCTGACCGGGAAGGTCCCGGCCGACCACCTCCGTCACACCCGACCGAGCTACTTCCGGCGCCTTACGGGCAATTCACCTTCGCCCGAAAACTCGCTCGAGGAGTCGCTTGAGCCGACCGACCCGCCAAAAGACCCTGACCCCAGATAAGGAACCCTCCCCCTTGAACGACACCCCGCCCCCGTCGGTCCCCATCCTGCGCAACTTCGTTTCGATCGTCGGCGCAGTGATCACCACGATCGCGGCCGTCATGTTCATCGCTTTCTTTCTCGTCGATGTCTGGGGTTTCCACACCAACCCGTATCTGGGGATCATCTTCTTCGTCTTCTTCCCGGCGCTCTTTGTCCTGGGTCTGCTGCTGATTCCGGTCGGGATCTGGCGGGAGCGTCGGGTTCGGCTCAAAGGCGCGCCGTCCATGGCGGCCTGGCCGCGGATCGATCTCAATTCCCCGGGCGTGCGCAAGGTGGCCTTCGCCATTCTCATCCTCACGCCTTTGAACGTCCTGATCGTGTCTGCCGCCGGCTACAAGGCCATCGAGGTGTCCGACTCCGTCGCGTTCTGCGGCGCCACCTGTCACGAGGTCATGCAGCCCGAATACGCGGCGTACCAGCACGGTCCGCATGCGCGGGTGAAGTGTGTCGACTGCCACATCGGGCCGGGGGCCGACTGGTTCGTCCAGGCCAAGATATCCGGCGCTCGCCAGGTCCTCGCGGTGTTCACGGGCAGCCACAGCCGCCCGATCCAGTCCCCGGTGCACAACCTCCGCCCGGCGAGCGGCACCTGTCAGCAGTGCCACTGGCCCGCCAAGTTCCACGGCGACAAAGTGGAGACCATCTACGACTACGCCGACGATGAAACCAACACCGAGACGGTCACCAATCTGCGCCTCCGAATCGGAGGACTTGACGGCAGCGGCAAGGCCCAGGGCATCCACTGGCACGTGGCCGAGGAGAACGCCATCGAGTACGTCTCTTTGGACGAAAAGCGCCAGAACATCGCCTGGATTCAACAGACGACCCCAAACGGCGTGGTTGAGTACCGGGCCGAGGGCGTCACCGACGCGGACATCGCGAAGGGCCAGCGCCGGCGGATGGACTGCATCGACTGCCACAACCGGCCGAGCCACATCTTCGAACGCTCGGTGGAGCGGGGCGTCAACAACGTGATCTCCACGGGGGGGGCGCCCAAGGATCTCCCCTTCCTGAAGCGCGAGGCGGTGGCTGCGCTGAAGGCCGAGTACTCGAGCCACGAAGATGCCTCCGCCAAGATCGAGAGCGCCCTCACGAGCTTCTACCAGAAGCAGTACCCGGACACGTGGACCTCACGAAAGGCCGACATCACGCGCACCGTGGCGAGCCTGCAGGCGCTGTACAAGCGGAACGTCTTCCCGAGCATGAAGCTCACCTGGGGCTACCACGCCGACAACCGCGGGCACATGGAGTTCCCCGGCTGCTTCCGCTGCCATGACGACCTCCACAAGTCGAAGGACGGCAAAGTCATCCGCCAGGACTGCGAACTCTGCCACGAGGTTCTTTAGGGACGAGCGCGCAGTATTGTGCGCGGCGCCCGCACGGGGCCGCACAAAATTCCGGTCGGTGTGAACAGCAGCCAAGGCGTCCCGCCGGGTTCTTGGGACTTGTCCCGCACTGGGACGAAGGCACGTCTCTTGCTTCGGAAAGCGCCGAGGGCGTCCGCACGCGGCGCGCCCGACGTTACCCCGGACGGCACGAACCAGCCGCCCCATTCACAAGCATCGATCAAGGGAGGACACCGTGGCAAAGGCAGAAATCGCCGTCACCAACACCAGCTCGATCATCGAGGAGATCATGCGCCGTCAGGACATGGTCGCTCGCCGCGCTTTCGAGCTGTTCCAGAGTCACATGGATTCGTTCAACGCGGAATTCGAGGACTGGCTCATGGCCGAGCGGGAACTCGCGATGCCGCCGGAGATCCAGCTTCGCCGCCAGAACGGCCAGTTCGAAATCGACGCCGCCATGCCTGACATAGACCCGAAGAAACTCGATGTAAAAGTGACGCCCGAGGACGTGCTCATCTCCGCGGAACGCGAGATCATGAAGCCCGAAGGCAAAACCGCCGCCGAGGCCGGCAAGACCGCCGACGGGACGATGCGGTACTTCAGCGCCATCCACCTGCCCGAACCCATCGATCCGGCCGCGGTGGAAGCCTCGTTCAAGAAGGGCGTCCTTCACCTCACCGCGAAACTCGCGAAGACCGAGCCGAAGAACGTCGAGGTTCGTGTCTAACCTGGTGCCGGCGAGCTAGCGCAGGCCGAATTCATTTCGGCCGGAGCGCGGGGGTTTGGGGGGCTGAGCACTTTGCGGCCCCCCAACCTAAGAGGAAACTCAGCCGATCGGAATGCGGTCCTTGTTGGCCGCCACCCAGGCGGCGAACGTCTGAAGTTTCGGATTGAGGGAGCGTGAGACGTTGAGGTCCCGCGCGGCGCAGAACTCGGTTTCGAAGTCGCGCTTGTACTGGAACATGTTTCCGAGATCGTCGGCGCCCGGGAAACCGAACGTCCGGTAGACCTCGGGTGGAACGTAGTTGTAGACAACCTCCTGGCCGAGGCCGTCCGTGAGGGCTTTCGCCATTTGCGCGCCCGTCGGGTGCTCGCCGGCGATCCCCACCGTCTTGCCGATGTAGGCGTCGCCCGCCTTGAAGACGCCATACGCGCATCGGCCGATGTCTTCCGCGGCGATCCCGGGCAGCTTCTTGTCGGCCATCGGGAGGACGAAGCCGAGCTTGCCATCCTCACCCTTCTTCGGGCCCATTCCGAAGTGGATCAGGTTGTCCCAGTAGAAAGAGGTCAGCAGGAATGTGGTGGGCACGCCGGCATCGGTGAAGAAGTGGTTCGAGGCGCCCTTGCCGTCGAAGTGGGGGACCTTGTATTTCCCGTGCAGCGTGGGCATCCGATTGTCTTCGATGGGCACCTTGAGCCGGGTATCTTCGAGAGTCGACCAGATTGCGTGTTTGAGGCCCGCGGCCTTTGCGGCCTTCGCCATCATCTCGACTTCCGCGGCTTCCTTCTCCGCGGAGAAGTGATCCCAGAAGAAGGTGACGCAGAAGGCGCCGTACGCTCCCTTGAACGCGTTTGCGATGCTTTCCGCATCGTCCACATTGGCTGCCACGACTTCGGCGCCCAGGGCCGCGAGTTCCTTCGCCTTCGCGGAATTCGGATCGCGAGTGAGCGCCCGCGCGGCGAAGCCGCCCGCAGGGTCGGCGAGGATGGCGCGCACGAGGCCTCCGCCCTGGGCTCCCGTCGCTCCGAGAACGGCGATGATTTTTTTGTCCATCTTCATTGTCCTTTCGAGGGAGGCGATTTTGGCATCGACCAGACGCGGCGCGCCTCAACGCCGGGCGAAGAATAGGGGACGCGCCGTCTCATGCGTAAACTGCCGGGCTTGATGAGCCGCCAGAAAGCCGGACGCACTCTGTTGGCTCTCGCCACCAGCCTCGCGTCCGCCTGCGGCGACGGCGTCGCGACCGGCCCCTCGGCCGTCGTGGGCGGCGTGTGGAAGGTGCGCATCATCGGGACTTCAGCCGGCGGCTGCGTGGCGCCGAGCCGCCCCGAGAACTACACCGTGGAGTTTGGCGAGGCGGGCCGGGTTTCGGTCCGGGCGGACTGCAATGTGTGCGGTGGGACCTACTCGATCTCCGGAGCGTCGTTGCAGTTCGGGGCCCTCGCCTGCACGCGTGCGTTCTGCGGGCCGGATTCGAACGACCGCCAGTTCCTGGAGATACTCGGGGGAGCGACGCGACTGTCCGTGCGCGGAATCGAGTTGTCGATCGACTCGCCGGTGGGCACCCTTCGGCTGAACCGCTAGCATGGCCAATGTGAATCTGCTCCTCGCTCTCCTCACCCTCGGAGCGCCCCAGGTTCCGGCCACGTCGGAGGCCGCGTACGCCCGCCTCAAGCCGAGTCTCTTCACCATCGAGATCCACTCGGGAAATCGTGAGGCGAAGAGCAGCCTTGGCAGCGGATATCTCGTCTCCGCGGACGGTCTCATCGCCACGAACTACCACGTCGTCGCTTCCTACGTTGCCGACCCTGTGCGCAACCAGCTTCGCGCCAAAAGTGCGGCCGGCGAGTTCCCGGTCACCCTGGTCCAGTTCGACCTGGTGAATGACCTCGCCCTCGTGCGCGCCCCGGCGCCTCAGGGCAAGCCGCTGGTCCTCGCTGATGCGCCTCCCGAGGCGGGAGAGAGGATCATCTCCTTCGGCAACCCCGAGGGCCTCGGGATGAGTCTCATTGAGGGCAACGCGAACGGGTTCGCCACGAAGGGCGTGGTGCCGCGCCTGTTGCTCTCGATGCCCCTCAATTCCGGGATGAGCGGCGGCCCCATCCTCAATTCGCGCGATCAGGTGGTCGGCACCAACGTCTCGGTGCAATGGCTGTCGAACTCACTGTCCTTCGGTGTACCCACCCAGGCCCTCAAGGAGCTTCTCGCGCGGCCTCCGCTCGAGGTCACAAAGGCGGCGCTTCGCCTCGAGACGAATCGCCAGATCGATGCCTTCGAGAAGAAGACGTTCGACGCGTTGATGGGGGCGCTCGACGCCGGCTCGAAGGAAGCCGCCCTCGTCATCGGGGGCGCCCGCAGCCAGGCCCTGCCTCCCGCCTTCGCGTGCTGGGACGATCGGCAGGAGTTCGAGCGCGAGGGTGTCGTGAAGAGCCAGTACGGGTGCGATCTCCAGTTCACGCCGGCCATCGAGGAGGTGGGTCCGATCGCCTCGGTGCAGATCCAGATCGAGCACTTCGTGTCCTCGCGGAGCAGTTACGGCTTTTATGGCTACCTCCCGTTTCACGCGGGCTCGCACCAGCAGGTCTCGCCCCGGGCCGCGGGCGACCCGGACCTCGGCCCGCCCGAATGCGTGTCCAACCGGGTCCGTGCCGCCTCGGAAGTCTGGAAGATGACCACCTGCGTGGTGGCGTTCAGGGAGTCGCCGGGCTTCTTCGACATCGACCTCGTGGCCACGACACTCTCGAGGCCGCGCGAATCGATCTTCGTCTCCCTCAACTTCAAGGGATTCCGCATGAGGTCGGCCATGGACCTCACCCGCCGTCTCATCGAGAACGTCTCGTGGGAGGGGGCGCCATGATCGCGATTCGCGTGCTCCGCGAGGGTGTCGTGATTCGCGAGGTTCTCTTCCGATCGACGCCGATCCGGATCGGGCGATCTCCGGACAGCGACATGGTCCTCATCGAACCGAGCGTGTCGCGCGAACACGCGCGGATCGAGCGGGACGGGTCGGGCGGACTGGTGATCGCCGGAGGCACGGGCACAAACGGCCTGTATTCCGGGCCACGACGCGTCGACTCGGAACCGATCGTGGGCCGCCTGCGCGCCCGCCTCGGCCTCGCCGAGATCGAGATCGAGGAAGTGCGCGAGGACCCGACGCAGCCCATTTCCCTCGAAGACCTGCACGGGCTGGATCAGCGGCGCACGCCCCTCACCTGGGCGAAGTACATTGCGGTCGCCCTGCTGGCCTTGAACCTCGATGCGGTGATGGCGGCCGAGTTCTGGTCGCCCTGGAACTCGCAGCGTCTGGTCGGCGTCATATGGCAAAGCGGCGCGATGCTGGTGGCGATCCTGGTTGTGGGCTCTCTTCTTCTGGGGCTCCTCAAGGCGGCGGGACGCAAGGTGCGAATGGCCGATGTGCTGCGGCACGTTGCGGTCTATTCCTGGCTCCAGCCGCTCGCGGCCGCGATTTCGCTGCTTGCCTACTACGTTCTCTCCGATGGGGCGGGCGCGGCAATTCGTGCCTGGCTGCCTCCCCTCGCGACCATGGTCTTTCTGGCCCAGGCCGCGGCCATCCGCCGCCCTCCGCCGAACCGCAACTTCCGGCTCTTCTGGGCCGCCGCGGTGCTTCTGGTTCTTTTGGGCGTCGAATTCACCGGCTCGTACGGCGCCAGACGAATGGGACAGCCTCAGGCCGACCACACGATGCAGGCACCCCTGCCTGGCTTCGGCCCCGGCCCCGCGGTCGACCTGGATGCTTACGCCGCAGCCGTCGAGGTGGCGGGGGACCGATCGGCCGAGCAGGTACGCTAGCGTCAGCGTCATGGTTTGGCCTGAATCCAGGACGACCGCAAAAACCCGCCCAGGCACGAACAGGCTAAATGGCCTATTGCCGCTCTTCGCCCTGGGCGGTAGTTTGCCTACCGTGGGACAAAAGATGTCGTATCCAGACCTGCTTGCCTCGATGCGCTCGCGGCTTCGCTGGGACACCGCATTGTCCCGCCAAAACCCGCGCTCG
>CAZBTT010000242.1:4330-7444 GCA_964494295.1 uncultured Acidobacteriota bacterium | reverse complement strand
CTCGAAACCCACGGGGTGATCGCGCAGTGGGATGGCGACGAACTCACAATCTACGCTTCCACCCAGGGTGTCTTCACCGTGAAGGAAGGGGTCTCCGAGGCGCTCAAGATTCCAAGGACCAAGGTCCGCGTCATCTGCGAGCACATGGGTGGGGGCTTCGGCAGCAAGCTCGCACCGTCCGCCACCGGCAGCCAGTTCGCGGTGGTCGCCTGCATCCTCGCCCAGAAAGCGCAGGCGCCGGTGAAGCTCATGCTCGATCGCCGGCAGGAACACCTGTGCACCGGCAATGCGCCCTCGGCCTTGATCACCGTGAACATCGGTGCGAAGAAGGACGGCACTTTCACCGCGATCCACCACCGCTCGTACGGCTCGGCAGGCATTGCCCCCGGCGCCGGCACCGCGGCGCCTCTTGGAAACCTCTACCAGAACACCGCGAACATCCTCGGTGAAGACCACAGCGTTTTCACGAACGCGGGTCCGGCGGCTCCCTTGCGCGCTCCGGGCCATCCTCAAGGGGCGTTCGCCCTCGAGTCCGCGGTCGACGAGCTGGCGGAAAAACTCCACATGGATCCGCTCGAACTCCGCAAGAAGAACGATCCTTCGCCGGTGCGTCAGATGCAGTACGACATCGGGGCGAAGGCGATTGGTTGGGAGCGAAGGAACAAGAAGGCGGGCGACGTGCCAGGACCCCGCAAACGTGGGATCGGCATGGCGAACGGCGAATGGAACGTCATCGCGCGCGGCAGCGGTGTCGGCTGCGAGGTGCGCATCCATCGCGACGGTTCGGTCGAATGCTTCTCGGGCGCCCAGGATATCGGCAGCGGCTTCCGGACGGCCATGGCCGGGGTGGCGGCTGAAGAACTCGGCCTGCAACCGAAGGACATCACGATGCATGTGGGCGACACACGCTGGCCCGAGGGCCCCGGTTCAGGCGGCAGCAACACCACGAACTCGGTGGCGCCGGTGGTGAGACTCGCGGCCAACGACGCGAAGCAGAAACTCTTCGCAGCGGCCGCTCCCGCCCTGGGCGTCAAGCCCGAGGAACTGGAGGCTCGCGGAGGGAAAGTCTTCATTGCCAGCAAACCGGCGAAGAGCCTGACCTTCAAACAGGCGGCGGCGAAGATCAGCGGAGAACAGGTCGCGGCGACCGCGGAGAGGAAGAAGCAGTACGAACTCTTCCGACAGGAGATCGCGGGCACCCAGTTCTGCGAGGTCGAGGTCGATGTCGAAACCGGCGAAGTGAAGATCATCAAGATGGTCTCGGTGAACGACTGCGGCATACCGGTCAACTCTCTCCTCACCGAGAGCCAGGTGATCGGCTCCATGATCCAGGGCGCTTCGTGGGCGTTGTTCGAGAACCGCATTCTCGACCGCAGCTACGGGACGATGGTGAATCCCAATCTCGAGTCGTACAAGATCCTCATGCCCACGGACATGTTCGAAGCGGTCTCGATCCTCACGCCCGTCGCGAACCTCGGCAACAACACCTCTACCACGGGGATCGGCGAGCCGCCGAGCGTGCCCCCGCTCGCGGCCATCGCGAACGCCGTCTTCAATGCGACGGGCGCCCGCGTCCGCTCGCTTCCCATCTCGCCGGATCGCATGCTGGCCGCCCTCGCCGAAGCCCGACGGAGGGCTTAACTCAAATGAACCGCTTCGAAGTCGTCAAGCCGAACTCCCTCGCCCAGGCGAAGGACCTCGTGCAGGAGAAGGCCTGGAGCAGCTACCAGGCGGGTGGCATCGATCTCATCGATCACCTCAAGGAGCGCCTCGAGCAGCCGCCTCGGATCGTCGACTTGAAGGGCATTCCGAACCTCGCCGGCATCAAGGTCGAAGCGGACGGCGCGCTTCGCATCGGCGCGCTCGTGAAGCTCGCGGACGTCGCGAACGACGAGCGCATCAAGAAGACCCACACCGCGCTCGCGACCGCCGTCGGAGAGGCGGCCTCGCCGCAGATCCGCAATGTGGCCACCATCGGAGGCAACGTCCTGCAGCGTCCGCGGTGCTGGTACTACCGGCTCGAGGAGTACAAGTGCCTCAAAAAGGGCGGGGAGGTCTGCTACGCGGTGGGCGGCGAGAACCGCTACCACGTCATCTTCGGGGGCGGGCCCTCCTATGCCGTCCATCCCTCGAATGCGGCGGTGGCTCTCGTGGCTCTCGGCGCTTCGTTCCTTTTCGACGGGCCGAAAGGCCCGCGAACCGTGGCCGCCTCCGAGTTCTTCCAGCTGCCGTCGAAGAACGAGATGGTGGAGAACTCCATGGCTCCCGCGGAGATCCTCACCGAGATTCGCGTCCCCGCTGCTTCGGGCCGCTCGATCTACGACGAAGTCCGCGAACGGCAGGCCTTCGACTGGCCGCTGGTTTCACTCGCCGCCTCTGTCCGGGTCGAGGGCGGTCTGGTGAAGGACTGCCGCGTGGTTCTCGGCGCCGTCGCCCCGGTGCCGTGGCGCTCCAATCGAGCCGAAGCCGCCCTCATGGGCAAACCCTTGAACGAAATGACGCTCCAGGACGCGGCCAGGGCCGCCATTGTGGGCGCGGCTCCACTCTCGGACAACGGCTACAAAGTCGGCCTGGTCCAGACTCTGGTCCGCCGCACCCTGGCCCAGCTCGCTTAGAACGGAAAAGCCCATGAATGACATTCCCGTGCCGACAAACGCGGCTTCGAGCGAGACCGAGGTGGTTGTCATCCCCTGCAGCCGGATCCGCACGAAGATGTACTACGTGCTGGGCCGACAGGCCGTCGACCTCACGAAGTCGTCGCCGACCTCGCAGTATTGGTGTTCGCGCACCGCCACGGTGATCGGGCCCGACGACGTGTGCTGTTCGCCCGAACTTTGCGCGCCCAACCGCGCTTGTTACGAAGCTGAACCTTAGGCCTTCGCCTTCGGGTCGACCACAACCACGGGCAGGACGATCGTGAATTTCGTCCCCTTGCCTTCTTCGCTCTCCACCGTGATGTCGCCGCCCATCATCTGGCAGAAGTTGCGGCTGATCACGAGGCCCAGGCCCGTGCCGCCGAACTTGCGCGTAGTGGAGGCGTCGGCCTGGGTGAAGGCCTGGAACATGCGTCCGAGCTGTTCCTTGTTCATGCCGATGCCGGTGTCGGAGACGATG
>CAZBTT010000242.1:0-4320 GCA_964494295.1 uncultured Acidobacteriota bacterium | reverse complement strand
ACATCGGCGAGCGCCTCGAGGTCACGTCGGGCCTGAAGTGGAAGATCTCCGACCCGTCCTGCCAGTTCCGGTAGACATCGAGCGTGATCGTGCCGCGTTCCGTGAACTTGGACGCGTTTGAGAGCAGATTGAAAAGCGACTGGCGGACTTTCGTGACATCGGCGTGGATGGCGCCGAGGTTCGGTCCGAGATTCACGGAGAGCCGGTTTGCCTTCTTGTCCACGAGCGGAGTCACCACCGCCACCACCTCGTCGATGAGCGGCTTCACCTCCACGGTCTCGAGATAGAGGTCCATCTTGCCGGCCTCGATCTTCGAAAGGTCGAGCACATCGTTGATGAGGGCGAGCAGGTGTTTGGCCGATGAGTGAACCTTCTTGAGATCGGGCACGTATTCGTCGTGCCCGTTGTCCTCGGCCTCCTCCTGCATCATCTCGGTGTAGCCGATGATGGCGTTGAGGGGAGTGCGAAGTTCGTGGCTCATGGTCGCGAGGAACTGGCTCTTCGTCGCATTCGCGGCTTCCGCCGCCACCTTCGCTTCCTTGAGCTCCTTCTCCTGGCGTTTCCGCGACGTGATGTCCTGAGCCACCGCGATCATGCCCGAGGCCTGGCCCTCGGCGTTCTTCAGGATGCCCGTGGAGAAGGACATGGGAATCTCGCGGCCGTCCTTGGCGCGATAGGTCGTCTCGAAAGTGGCCTGGGCGGACTTGCTCTTGAGCGCGTCGTCCGGCACCCCGCCGCTGATGATCGAGAACGGCTGATCCACGAGCTCCGCCTCGGTGTACCCGAGCAGCCGCAGCAGGGCCCGGTTCACGGTCCGGATCTTTTCGTTCCGGTCGATCACGATGAGCGTGTCCTTCATGTTGCGGATGATGTCGTCCACGTAGGTTTTGGAGACCGTGGTGGAGTCGAGGCTCGCGGCCATCGCCTTGAAGGCCTGGGCGAGCTGGGCGACTTCGTCATTGCCCTCCGGGTTGATGTTCCGCCCTGCCGCGAAGTTCCCCTGGGCGACCTCGCGCGTGGTCTCCGAGAGCGACCGGATGGGCGAGACGATGCCCCGCGAGAGCGAAATGAGGAAGAGCACAACGAAAACGAGGGAGAGGGCGGCGATCGCCCCGGACAAAACCGCCCGGCCCTGCAACTGCACGACCGTGGTTTCGAGCGTGGTCACGAAGGCGGAGCGCTTCGCTTTCACGAGGCGGTCGAGACCGTCGTCGATGGCGCCGCGCAGGTCGGCCACGCGGCCCGACAACCGTCCGATCTGCTCCGAATTCAGGCCGGCGAGACCGCCCTGCTGCTGTTCACTGCTGATGGCGAGGCGGGCCAGTTCGATGGCCAGGGGCTGGTATTCCACGAAGGAGCTGCGGAGGCTCTTGATCTCATCCTTGCGGGTGTCGATCGAGATCGTCTCCACTGCGTCGAGGTAACCCACGAGTCTGGTTCCGGACCGTTCCGCGCTCTCGAGCAGGTCCGCCTCGCCCGTGCTCACGACCTCTTCGATCTTGGCGGTGAAGTCCTTGAACGAGTCATGCGCGGCGGAAAGCTGTTCGTACTCGGGAAACGCCCGATCCTTCAGTTCGAACATGTCTACCGCGACCCGGCGGCCCGCATCGACGAACAGGCCGACCAGAACCCCGGTGGCCACGATGAAGCCCACCAGCAGGAGGCCGAATTTGAAGGACAGCGAAAAACGCGACATCGTCGGTTCGCCCTCTGGATCTTTTCCTGAAGCGCTCGGTTTCCGCGCTTCCTAGTTCGAGATTTCGAGAACCCGGACGCGATCATCGACCGCCGAGGCTTCGATCACCGCTATCGCTCCGGGTTGCCTCGCCACGAAGTCGACGAGCTGGGAACTGCTTCTGAAGACCTTGGGCACGGCGCCGCCGCCGGAGAAGAGCAGCCGTTTCCAGTAGGCGCGGAACTGGCTGACGCTCTTCTTGAGCGTGCCGGCCAGGAACGCCTCGCCGGCCTGGCTTTCCTCCTCGGGCATGGCGGGAACGATGCGCGTCCCCGATTCCCACAACGTCTTCTTGCCCAGAAAGATCCGGTTGAGATCATCCGTGCTGAGCGAGGCGATCTTGTTCTCCTTGCTCACGATCACCCGGAGAGACCGGTCGACCTGCGCCTCCACGGGGGGCGGCGAAAGGGCGAGGCCGAGCGCAAGCGCGCCTAGCCATGATGTGATCCGAACCATCTTGAGTTCCATGCTCAGAACCCCAGAACCAGAGCGGCCTTCAGCTCGTGATAGCCCTTGCCTTTGTACTTCGCGAGACTCGACCGGGCGCCGCCGCGGAAATCGTTGTTCTCGATCTTGAACTGGAAGTTCTTGGACAGCTCGATGTTGATCCCCACGATGAAGTCCCGCCCGCCCACCTCGGCGATGTCGCGGTCGGGATTGATCTTCTCGAGCCGCATGTAGGGCGTCCAGCCGTTCTTGAGGTGATAGGAGGGCTGGATGTACCAGCCGAGCTGTCGCTGGGATCCGCCGGACCTGCGCTCGAGAGAGCCGAAGGCCACCTCGCCAAGAACCCGGACGCTGGTGAAGTTCAACTCGGCCTCGAAACCGTGGCTCTCGAGCTTCGTGAAGGTCGGGGAACTGAGACGGTCCCGATAGAAGGAATAGCCGACGCGGATGTTCTCGGTGGCGTCCACGCGCAGGCGGGCGGTGACGGACTTGGAGGTGTTTTCGTCCTCTTCGAAGGGGTTCGCCTCCTCCTGCTCGCCGTTGGCCACGAGCACGTCGTAGGAGATGTCCTTTCCGCCCACGACCGAGTCCCCGTGGGCGGCGATACCGGCGCCCCACCGCGGGTAGAACAGATAGCCTCCGTCGACGATCCGGTCGTTTTTGTTGAGGCTCGCCGCCTCCTTCACGGTGAGGAATGCGGGCTTGGCGGTATGGATCTCGTTGAACACTCCAAACGGTGTGAACATCTTTCCAAAGCGGAGCTTCAATTTGTCGGAGAGCGCGTACTCCACGAAACCGTACTCGAGGGCCTGATTGCCGCGGCCGTCCTCGGTGGCGGTTCCATGCTCCCAGGACAGATCGGCCGCCACCCGCACCCGTTCGGAAACCGTGATGTTGAACACGAGATCGAACTGGTCGGCGTCGAAGGAACCGTTTTTGTCCCCCGCTCCCTCCTTGCTCAACTGTTTCGAGAACTCGAAATTGGTGTAGCCGTTGATGACGATCCGGTCTGCCATTTCCTGCGCTGCCGCGGGAAAGGGCAGGGCGAGCGCCAGGGCGGCGGCGGCAAGAAAGCGCGTGCTCATCTGGACTTCTCCCCAAGGGTCATTTGGGCGTGAAGTGTAATCGCAACCCCCGCTCCGCTTCATCTCTTGGGAAAACCGCCGACGAAACGCCCCGCGACGGCGTAACATTCGCGTTCAGCAGGTCCGTCAGAGCCAACGAATCCAGGGAGAAACCATGCGAAGAGTCACATTGTCGAAGGGCGATTTTCTGTGGGAAGCGGGCGATGTCGCGCGAAACATCGGCATTGTCGAATCCGGAAAACTCGGAGTTCGATCGGGTCGCGGCATCGTCGGGATCGTGGCCCCGAAAATGGTTCTCGGCGAAAGCGCCCTTTTGATGCTCGACGGTCAGGCTCAGATGCGCTCGGCCGCCGTGGTGGCTCTCGAGGACACCGTGGTGACCGAGTACTCGGCCTCGCTCTTCCAGCAGACCTTCGAGTCCGGCCGTCACGATGTGGGCCACCTGATCCTCCTCTCCCTCATCGGTCAGGTGTGCCGCAACAATCTCCTGGTGATGGCGGCCCACGGCGAGAAGCTGGTGGTGGCGGCCCTGCTCCGGGGGCAGGTGCAGGCCATGGGTGAAACCGCGGCTCAATGCCGGCAGATCAAGACCTGGGATCACTTCACCTGGACGTTCAATTACCTCATCCACCTGCGCAACAACTCCGACCGGATGCGCGACGAGCTCGTGACTACCCAGGTGGAAGAGACCGCCGCCCTCACCAAGGCCTCCGAGATGATGAAGAGCCTGGTTCAGGGCAAGGACATCCTTCCCCATATCGAGGCCCTGATCGAGGCGGATCGGGCCAAAGCCGAGTGGTTCACCCGCTAGGCGCTTCCTAAGATCCTCTCGCTACCGGCGGGAGCCGGGGGCGAGCCGCCAGGCAAAACGAACGCAAGACGAGGACGATCCATGCTGAGCTGGTTATCGGGGGGGCAGAGCCTCCAGCAACTCATCGCCGCCAAGAAGTGGGACAAGGCCGTTGGGCAGCTCCAGGCGGAGATCAAGAACGCGCCCAAGGACTCCCGCACGAGGATGCAGCTCGCGGACGTCCTCATCGAGGCCGGCCGCGG
>CAZBTT010000241.1:0-7446 GCA_964494295.1 uncultured Acidobacteriota bacterium | reverse complement strand
CCGGCCACGACTGGTCGG
Source organism: uncultured Acidobacteriota bacterium (assembly GCA_964494295.1). Lineage (GTDB taxonomy): Bacteria > Acidobacteriota > Vicinamibacteria > Fen-336 > JAGNNV01 > JAGNNV01. The sequence continues at coordinate 7,428 of CAZBTT010000241.1, read as the reverse complement.
AGACGGAGTGCCGAGACGTGGCCGAATCGCTCTCGAGTCTCGCGGCAAGTGTGACGCGCATCCAGAAGGACGCGCTTACCAACGCCTCTCCCCTGCCCATTCATTTCGACCCACGCCCGCCGGGTCAGGCGATTCCGATGCCGACCGGGACGATGCGGCTCCCGAAGGCGCCGAGAGTAAAGCGGCCGTCTCGGCTGGAGGATGTCGCCTTCTGGCCGGCCACTCACCTCGCCGCCCTGATCCGCGAACGGCAGGTGACGTCGGTCGAACTCACGCGCATGTATCTCGACCGACTGCTTCGCCACGACGCCGAACTCAACTGCGTGGTGACGCTCACCGAGGCGCGGGCGATGGCGGAAGCCACCGCCGCCGACGCCGACCTGCGGGCCGGCCGCATTCGCGGTCCCCTGCACGGCGTTCCCTACGGCGTCAAAGACATCATCGGCTCCAGCAGCGCGCCAACCACCTGGGGCGCGCGGCCAGGATTGGCGGAGGTGTTCGACGAAGACGCCACCGTGGTCGCGCGCCTGCGCGAAGGCGGCGCTGTGCTGGTCGCCAAACTCTCCACCGGCGAAATGGCGTTTGGCGATCTGTGGGCGCGAGGCCGCACGAACAATCCCTGGAATCCTGCCGAGGGCTCGAGCGGCTCGTCGGCCGGCTCAGCGGCGGCGACCGCGGCGGGGCTGGTCGGTTTCGCGATTGGTTCCGACACGGGAGGCTCCATCCTCTCCCCGGCCGTCCGGTGCGGCGTCGTGGGCTTGCGGCCCACCTTCGGCCGGGTCAGCCGGCACGGCGTCATGGCTGCCGGAACGACACTCGACAAGATCGGCCCCATCTGCCGAACGGTCGACGATTGCGGCGTCGTGCTGAGCGTCATCGCCGGGCCGGACGGCCTGGACCTCGCGGTGCCCGACGCGACGCCGTTCGTCTGGGACGCCCTGGCCAAAAGCGTGCCCACGCGGATCGGCTATGTGCCCGCGATGATGGAGGCCGAGACGAAGGCCGACGCCCGGGCCAATAACGCGCGGGCCCTCGCCACGCTGAAAGCCATGGGATGCGAGCTGCGCGAGGTGTCGCTGCCGAGTGGCGACCTCTCGTACTTCATCGAGTACGTCGAGCGCGCCGCCGCCTTCGATGCGTTCACGCGCAGCGGCCGACATGCCGAGCTGCGTCCGCGAACCAGCCGCTACCTCCGCGCCTGTTCCCTGACCACCGCCGTCGACTACCTGCAGGCCAACCGCCGCCGCACTCTCATCATGCAGGAGGTCGCAAGCGTCCTCCGTGAAGTGGACGCCTTGATGTTCACGTCTCTCACTCTCGATTCGGCGACGAGCCTCAATCCCGTGATGAGCCTGACCGGCCATCCGTCGATCGCCGTGCCCAATGGCCTGGCCTCGACGGGCTCGCCAACGGGCGTGATGTTTTCAGGGCACTTGTATCGGGAGGGCGCGCTGCTCGCACTCGCCGCGGCCTACGAACGGGCCAGAGGCGGCGCGCCACTTATCCCACCACGATTCCTGGGCGCCTGACCAGGATCCCAATCGCGACTACCGCTTTTTCTCGAGAGGTCCATCAGCCCATGCGTCTGCTTCACGGAATCATCCTCGCCGCACTGGCCACGGTCGCGGCCGCGGCGCCTCAGCCGCCTGCCGCTCCGGTCTCGTCGTCGCCTTCACCAACCACACTCTGGTACGCCCACCCCGCCGAGAAGTGGGAGAACGCGCTTCCCGTCGGCAACGGCCGCCTCGGGGGGATGGTCTTCGGCCGGACCGATGAAGAGCTGATCCAGCTCAACGAGGACACCTACTGGTCGGGCGGCCCGTATTCGACAACAGTCGCGGGCGGCGTCAAGGATCTGCCCGAGATCCGCAGACTCCTTTTCGCGGGCGAGCTGGTGAAGGCGCATCAGCTTTTCGGCCGGTCTCTCATGGGATATCCGGTCGAGCAGCAGAAGTATCAGGCACTCGGAGCGCTGGTGCTGAAGCTCGAAGGCGAAGGTCCGGTTCGCGCGTACCGCAACGAACTCGACCTCGACACCGCCATCGCGACCACGACCTACGAGCAGGCAGGCGTCCGCTATCGGCGCGAAGTGCTGTCGACGCCGGTCGATCAGGTGATCGCGGTCCGTCTCACCGCCGACACGCCCGGGAAGGTGAGCTTCAGCGCGCAGCTGCGCGGCGAACGCAATCAGGCGCACTCGAACTACGCCACCGACTACTTCCGCATGGACGGTCTCGGCAGCGACGGACTCGTGGTGCGCGGACGCTCCGCCGACTACCTCGGGGTCAAGAGCGGCCTGCGCTACGAAGCGCGACTGAAGGCGATGCCCCGCGGCGGCACGATGGCCGTCGACGGCAACCGGCTGGTCATCACCGGCGCGGATGAGGTGGTGCTCCTCGTGGCCGCGGCCACGAGCTTCGTGAACTACAAGGACACGAGCGCCGATCCCGCCGCGCGCGCCGACGCCGCGATGAACATGGCCGCGCGACGGTCCTTCGATCAGATCCGCGACGCGCATCTGATCGCGCACCGGCGTCTGTTCCGCCGCGTGACCCTCGGACTTCCCCGCACCGCGAACTCGGATCTCCCCACCGACGAACGCCTCCGCGCCTTCGATGGCGCGAACGATCCCGATCTCGCGGCGCTGGTGTTTCAGTTCGGCCGCTACCTGCTGATTTCGTCGTCCCGCCCCGGAACCCAGCCCGCGAACCTCCAGGGGATCTGGAACAAGGACATGAATCCCATGTGGGATTCGAAGTACACGACGAATATCAACACCGAGATGAACTACTGGCCCGCGGAGGTGGCGAACCTCAGCGAGACCGCGGAACCGCTTTTCAAGATGCTCAAGGAGCTGACCGACCAGGGCTCGGCGGTGGCGAAGGAGAACTACGGCGCGCGCGGATGGGTGCTGCATCAGAACACCGACCTGTGGAGCGTGGCCGCACCCATGGACGGCCCGAACTGGGGCGGCTTCACCGCGGGCGGCGCGTGGCTGACCACGCACTTGTGGGAGCACTACCTCTTCACCGGCGATCGCGATTTCCTGCGCGAGTACTACCCGGTGATGAAGGGATCGGCCGAGTTCTTCCTCGACTTCCTCGTGCCGCATCCGACGAAGGGCTTTCTCGTCACGAACCCGTCGACCTCGCCCGAGAACTTTCCTCTCGCCCCCGGCAACGATCGCTTCTTCGACGAGGTGACGGGCAGCATGAGTTCAGGCACCGCACTCGTCGCGGGCGCGGTCATCGAAACGCAGATCCTTCAGGATCTCTTCGGCTACGTCGCCGAGGCGTCCACGGCCCTCGGCTTGGATGCCGACTTTCGCGCCCGTGTTCTCGAGGCGCGCGGGCGTCTGGCCCCGATGAAGATCGGGAAGACCGGCGACTTGCAGGAGTGGATGGACGACTGGGGTCAGCGCGAGGCCAGCCATCGCCACATCTCGCATCTGTACGGGCTGTTCCCCGGGAATCAGATATCGGCGCGGCGCACACCGGAACTTGCGGCAGGCGCGCGCGTGGTTCTCGATCAACGCGGTCTTCCCGGCAACGGCTGGGCGTCGGCCTGGAAGGCGGCTTCTTGGACGCGCCTCGGCAACGCGGCGCGCGCGATGGAGAACGTGGTCTACGCGGTCAAGAACTACACCACCGACAGTCTGTTCTCGATCTGTTCGAAGGCGATGCAGGTGGACGGCTCGTTCGGCATGACCGCGGCCATCGCGGAGATGCTCCTGCAGTCGCACGAGGGCGAACTGGCCCTGCTGCCCACCCTCCCCGAAGTCTGGAAGGACGGCGAAGTCAACGGCCTGCGCGCCCGCGGCGGGTACGAGGTCGGTCTGCGCTGGAAGAACGGCGCGCTCACTGAGGCGACGATCCGCGCGGACCGCACCGGCCGCGTCCGTATCCGTGCGGCCCAGCCGTTGCGCGTGACTTCGGCCGGAAAGACAATCCGCGTCACCCACCCGGAACCCGGAGTGACGGAGTTCGACACCACGGCCAGTAACGCTTACGTTCTGTCGACGGCCAGGGGGTGGTGATGAGAAAAGCGATCTGGCGAGGGTTATTCGTGCTTGCGGCGTCGGCGGCCACTTCGATCGGCGCGGAGATTGAAAAACCGAACGTGGTCATCATCCTCACCGACGATCAGGGCACGCTCGATGCGCGCTCTTTCGGATCGAATGACCTCGATACGCCGGCGATCGACCGGCTGGCCGCGCGAGGCATCAAGTTCACGCAAGCCTACGCCCACACCGTCTGCGTCCCGGCCCGCGCCATGATGATGACCGGCCGCCATCCTCAGCGCTCCGGGATCAATTCATGGACGCAGAGTCGGATGTGGGGCCCCAAGGGCATCAACATGCTCCTGAGCGAAGTGACGCTGGCGGAAGTGCTGCGGGATGCCGGTTATCGGACGGGCCTGTTCGGCAAATGGCATCTCGGCGCGCACCCCGACCACGGACCCGTGAAACAGGGCTTCGACGAGTTCTTCGGCATGCGCAACGGGTTCATCGACAACTACGCCCACTATCAACTCCACGGCAAAGGTTTTCACGACCTGTTCGAGGGGGACGATGAAGTGTTCTTCCGCGGGCAGTATTTCCCCGACCTGATCACGGATCGGGCGATCTCCTTTATCGCCCGCAATCAGGATCGACCGTTCTTCCTGTACTACGCGTTGAATCTCCCCCACTATCCCGAACAGGCCCTCGCCCGCTTCGAGGAGCGTTACGCCAGCCTGCCCGAGCCCCGCCGGTCCTACGCGGCCATGATCTCGACGACCGACCACTACATCGACCGGGTGCTGACGCAACTCGATGCCCTGAACCTGCAGCGCAAGACGATCGTGATCTTCATGAGCGACAACGGGCATTCCGGGGAGAACTACCGGATCTCGGTCGATGCGCACACGAGCGGACATCCCAAGGGCCACGAGTACGCCAAAGGCGGAGGCGGGAACACGGGCCGCTTCATCGGGACCAAAGGGAGCCTCCTCGAAGGCGGCATTCGTGTCCCGGCGATCCTCAGCTATCCGCCCGGTTTGCCTCAGGGCGTCGTCCGCGACCAGGCGATCACTGCCATGGATTGGTACCCCACGATCCTGGAGCTTTGCGGCATCGCGCCGCCCAAGGAAGTCAAGCTGGACGGCCACAGCGTCGTTCCCCTGGTGAAAGACGCGGGCGCGCCGGGCCGCTATGACACGATGTTCTGGCAGTGGGAGGAAGGCTGGGCGGTTCGCGAAGGAAACTGGAAGCTGATCGTCGGCAACACGCAGGGGCTCGAGCACGCGAAGGCCGCCGGTCCGTACCTGGCGAGCCTCGCAGGCGAGCGACCTGAAGCGAAGAACCACGCGGCCGAGAACCCGGAGGTTGTCGCCCGACTGACGCGACTGCACCATGAGTGGGTGCTGGAAGTTTCTCCGGCAAAGTCACCCAACCCGACGAGCGCGCCGCGGTAGGACGCCGCGCGACGGTCACGGCAGCCGGCGGCGCCGACCCTGTTACAGGGCGGAGTCCGTTCGGAGGATGGGATACAGATGGCGCCGATGGTCATAAGACGCATGTCGGCGACAAAAGAAGTCGAGCCGGGCACTTGGATCTGCGGCAAACGCAGGGTCGTCCTTCAACTTGAGCGCGAACTCCGCCTGCAGCCCGGGATCCGCATCGAACATGGCTTTGGCAATTTGCTCCGCCACATAGGGCTCGATCTGTTCCTTCTGCTCGAAACAGGCGTTGAAGAATCCCCAGGCGACCAGGGAATCCGGGGCCTGGGGCTCGAGCATGGCCACTATGAGCCTTGCCAGCGGCTGGGCGATGGGCACGAACAGCGAACCCGTCGCGACGTCCCGCGGCGCCCCCCGCCACTCGCCGCGGATCGCCACCCGCTGGCGGCCTTCGAAGGGTTCGGGTGAGAACTCCGCTTCGGTGATGCGGAACTCCTCGACCTGCGCGTTTCCGCGCGGCTGGCCGATGAGTTCGAAGGCGATGCCGTGCAGCGTCAACTTCGATCCCACGATGTGCGCGTGTTCGGGCGGGACCACGTACCCAGCCCGCGGCGCGCGCACCACCAGCGACGGCTCCACCCGGTCACGCAATGGAACCCGCCAGATCTGGGGCGTTTTCGGATCGTAGACCGTCATCAGGTCTCCGGAAATCGGCGAAAGCGTGCGGGTGTACGCATAGCCGCGGAACTCGATGATCCGCGCATTGGCGACGTCGGCTTGACTCGCGGACTGGCCTGCCTTGGTGTGCTCGCGCCACGATGAGCGGTAGTCGAGCGTCATTTCGACGCCGCCCAGCTGAGCCGCGGCGCTGTCGGCCTCACCGGCTTCGCGCAGCCACTGTCCCCCGTGCAGACCGACGAGTTCAACCAGGCCGATGATGGTATTCCGCGTGACCCGAACGCGAGTGGCGTAGTCCTTCCATGAGTGCGTTTCGACCAGCACGGTGAAACGATTGCGCTGCGGGAAATAGCCGGTCGAAAACCGCGGCGAGTAGACGGTGAGCACGAAGCCCGAGGCCGGGTCATCCGTCCTCGCCAGATCCGGATAGAAAGGCAGCGGCAGCGAGCCCTGCGCGGCCAGCTTGCTGATGAGCGCGTCACGCAGTTGGGTGCCGCTCGCCCGCATCCGCACGTCCCCTTGATTGATGGGCTCCACCTGGAGCGAGATGTCGGGTTCGAAGTCGGCCCCATCGGTCACGTGGAGATCGGCGCTGACGAGCGGATCCCATTGGTCGAGCAGCCGCAACATCGCCTGCATCTCCGGGGCGTCCACCTTCACGTAGTCGCGATTGAGGTTCAGATTGTGCGCGGTCGCGCGCCAGCCGGTTTCCTCGGGCCCGTTCTGATTAGGGCGATTCGCACGCCCCATGCGCTCATGCCCGTCCGTATTGAAGGCGGGCACGAAAAGCAGGGCCACGCGTTCGAGAACGCCGCTGGCAACCTCCCCGCTGAGCAATTCGCGCAGGGCAATGAAGCCGGCGTCTTTGCCGTCGCTTTCACCCGGGTGAATGCCCCCCTGAAGCAACAGCAACGGCACGCCGAGGCGTCGCAGCTCCGAAGGATCCAGACTCCCCGCCCGCGAAACCACAAGGGCCATGAGCGGACGTCCCTGCGCCGAGCGCCCGTATTCAAAAGCGCGCGCGGCCTCTGGCCATTTGTGAGAAAACGCCGCGCAGAGTCGCTCGACTTCATCAATGCGACCGGTTCTTCGGAAGTCGGACGTTTCCGCGAGGGTCAGCAGGTTCGACACTTCAGTACTGTTCATTTGGTTACCGCCAAGGACTTTCGCATCTGCGATGGGGATCGGCAAGAGGAGATCGCCGGCCAGTATGATCCTCGACCTACCATGACTCTGCATCCTGTCCTCATCGCCGGTCACTGGCGCCCTGCGCAAGCCAGCGGCTCCTTCAGCGCCGAGAACCCGGCGGTC
>CAZBTT010000240.1:0-7452 GCA_964494295.1 uncultured Acidobacteriota bacterium | reverse complement strand
TCTCGATGATTTCCGCGTCCGGCACCAGCCGCTTGATGATTTCGGCTACCCCGCCCAACGTGTAGTTCTCGGCATCGGAGCCGACGTTGAAGACCTCGCCGCCCACGGCGGCGATGGGTGCGCTGAGCGCGGCCAGCACGGCGGCTGCGGCATCGTCGACGTGAAGGAACGGCCGCCACTGATCGCCCCCGAACAAGGTGATCTTCTTCTCGAGGATGGCCTTGGCGGTCAGGAGGTTGACCACGAGGTCAAAGCGGGTTCGCCCGGAAAAGCCGAAGATGGTTCCAAAACGGAGGATGACGGGCTGGAAGGTCGATGTCCTCATCTGGAGCAAGACCTGCTCGGAGGCCAGCTTACTCATGGCATACAGCGAGAGAGGCGTGAGTTTCGAGTGCTCATCCAGAATGAAATCGCTGGCCCCGTACACCGAGCAGGTGCTGGCGAAAACCAGCCGCCGCACTCCCAGGCCCTTGGCTACCTCGGCGATCATTTTGGTAGCCATGAGGTTGATCTCTATGGTCAGGGTTTCGTCGAGGGCGCACGCCGGATCGCCCACGATGCCACCGAGGTGAATCACGGAGTCGACACCCCTTGTCGCTTCCACCATTCGGTCGATCTGCCGAAAGTCGGCACGAAAGACTTCGACTCCAGGATGCGAGAGCCAGGCTTTGACGGGGTCGTCACCGAACATGAACAGGTCTAGGAGGCGCACCCTGTGGCCGCTGCTCAGCAGCTTGGGCAGGAGCGCGGAGCCGATATATCCGGCCCCGCCGATCAGGAGCACGTGCCGGCGTTCCGGCTCGCTGATGGTCATGGTTGGCGCAGCGGAGTGGCCCCAGGCGAACTGTCTCCATAACGTGGACCAAAGGCGGCTGATGAGCAGCACCATCGTCGACACGATCCAGCTCACAATCAGCACGCCTCGCGGAAGGGGAGCCTGGCCTGCGGACAGGAATAGGGAAGCCCCTGTAACGAGGTGAGCCACCGCCACCGCCTGGGCAATAAGGACGGCCTTGAAGCCCAGTCGGTAGCCACGCCCCCGGCTGTAGCCGCCCGAAATCGCGAAGGTCGCCAGGAAGGAACCAATGAGCAGGACGGCCCATGCCAGGAGCGACTGACCCGCGGTCTCCGTGAGCGTGACCAAATCCGCGGTCCCGCTGCCAAACCTCAGTTCCCAAAGGATTCGCGCCGCGTAGGCCGCTCCCAACGAGGCCGCGAGCATGGCCGTATCGGCCAGCACGCGCACCCACACCTCAACGCCCGGCCGCCCGAGGCGAACCTGTCGAATCATCGTTGGGCGATCCGAAGCACGGACCGCAGCGCATCCGCCGTTCGTTCCATATGGCCTGGGGTCAGCGTGGGGTGTACCAGAAGCATCAGAGCCGTCTCGCCGAGCTCCCGGGCCACGGGGAGCCGCTCCGTCGGAGGGAAGCCCGTGCCCTCGAAGGCCTTCTCCAGGTAAACCTCACTGCAACTACCCGCCAGGCATGTGATGCCAAGCGCGCCCACATCCTGCATGATCCGATCCCGCGACCAGTCGGTGCGGAGTGCTTCCGGGCGGACATAGGCGTAGTACTTGTAGTAGGCATGGCCGGCCCAGTCGGGAATCTCTGGCAGGCGGACCGCGCTGAGATTGCGGAGGGCATCATTCAAGATCGAGGCGTTGCGTCGCCGCGTCGCCACCCAATCAGCCAGTTTGCGCAGCTGCACTCGGCCGATGGCTGACTGAGGCTCAGTCAGGCGGTAGTTCGTTCCGAAAGATTCGTGCAACCATCGGAACCCCTGGGGATGTTTTCGGCGATAGACCGCGTCATAGCTCTTGCCATGGTCTTTGAAGGACCAGGCGCGACTCCAGAGTTCTTCGTCGTCGAGGGTGACCATCCCGCCCTCGCCGCCCGTCGTCATGATCTTGTCCTGGCAGAAGGACCAGGCCCCGACCACGCCGAAGGACCCGACCGAACGCCCCCTGTAGGTAGCCCCGTGAGCCTGGGCACAGTCCTCAATCACCGAGACCCCCTTGGCCTTGGCCAAGGCCAGCATGGGTTCGAGATGGCAGGGGAAACCGCCAAGGTGAACGGGGATGATCGCCTTGGTCCGCGGGGTCATCACGCGCTCAACGGCCTCAGCGGTGATGTTGCCGGAGTCGCGGTCCACGTCGGCGAAAACCGGCCTTGCCCCGAGCAGGACGGCGGCGCTCACGGAGGCGATGAAGGTGCGGGGCGTTACCACGACCTCGTCACCCGGGCCCACGCCGATGGCGCGGAGAGCCAGGTCGAGGGCGAAAGTTCCGTTCCCCAGCACGATGGCTCGCTTTGTTCCAGCAAAGTGGGCGAATTCGCGCTCGAATTCGCGGCCCTCCTCGCCCGTCCAATAGCTCACCCGTCCCGAACTCAGGACCCGGACAGCCGCTTCCGATTCGTCCGGCTCGAAGTGCGGCCAGGAAGGAAATCCGTCGTTGTGGCCCTGATTTAGGGGAGTCGGAGGCGCGGATGTCATAGTCATGAGGCTATTCGATGCTGGCGACGCACGGCGCGGACGCGACCTTGCATTGTATCAACCATCCGAGCGGGTCGCCAAACGACCCTTGAGGCGCAGGAAAGGGGTTTCGATCCAGACCCATGACATTCTGGCGAGGGCAAAAGACACCAGGAGACACAGGAGAAAACGGAGCATCGCCGTCGAGAAGTCGTCACGGGAATCCCGGAGCAGATCGCCTCCGGTCGCGCGGTCGACCGCCTCTCGCGCGAAGAGATGCCACAGATACAGACCGTAGGACAACTGGCCCGCATGCCGCAGCCAGGGGTGCTGAAGGGCGCTTGAGAGCGTCCCATTGTTCTGCGTGACCACGCGGGCGACCGCCGCCGCACAGGCCATGGCAACCAGCGAGTATCCGGCAAACACGAACCAGCCCTCTATCCTTGACCCCAGACTGAGAGCGAGCGCCCCCGCGACGAATAGCAGAGCGAAACGCCGCCCGAAGATCGAAGCTCCGCTGCTGCTCCCTCGCAGGGACAGCGCAATCATGCCCCCAAATGCCAGGGCGTCCATGCGGCAGAACAAGAGGACATAGGCGGGCAGGGGATCTCCCGAAGCCCAGAACGTAGCCAGTCTGAGGATGGGAGCCGCGATCAGCGAAAACAACATCACTCTCCGCACTCCGATGGCTCCGACCATTGCGACAATGAAGGGAAGGACAAGATAAAACTGCTCCTCCACGGCCAGGGACCAGGCGATGTCGAAACACGTCCACCCCTCGCCGTACAAGGCCACGGCGAAGTTGGACAGGTACAGGTAGTGGATCCACACTTTCTCCGGGCTGCAGAAGTCTCCATCTGAGGGCACTGTGCCGGAGAATCGGAGGCCCAGACCGGTGAGCAGCAGAAGTGTGATGACCGCGTAGTAGGCCGGCGCGATTCTCAGGGCGCGGCGGATGAAGAACCGGCGCAAACCACCGTCCTCTCCCCGCGAGTCCAACAGGATGCCCGTGATCAGAAAGCCACTGATGGCGAAAAAGAGATCCACGCCCGCCCACCCGACTCCGAAGAGGGCGCGAAGGGCCAAGCCCAGCGGGTTGGCGCCATCGTAGTAGTAGAGGTGATAAGTCATTACCCACAAGATGGCCACGCCGCGCAACCCGTCGAGGGCGGGATAGTGGACACCGCGGTGTGAATTGGGCCCGTTCTGTCCGGCTTCTGTGGAGCCAGTCACGCCTGAACCTCGACGGACTGATTGAAGCCAGGCCCCGCGAAACACAGCTGTGAGACAACAGCGAACGAGGGAGTCACCCGATAATAATACGAGGGAAGATTAGACTCCATCCGCCTTGAACGTCACGTTCCGCTCGCCGTCGCCGCGCCGTTTCGGCAGGCGGGGTGGTCGCCTCGCTCAGTGTTTTCTGATCGAGGAGCCGTGATGGGAGACGAGCGCCTCCGACGAAGCCTGGTCTCTCGCGGACTCTTCGGCTTTTTCCTGCAGTTTGCACTGAAGCTCCGCGGGCTCTTGCTGATACCCGTCCTGGTACGAGCCCTGCCTCCAACGGAGGTAGGTGTGTTGAACCTCGGGAATGCCTTCATCGGCTCGATCACACCCTTGCTGATGCTCGGTCTCAACACCGGTTTCTCTTTACGGGTTGTTCATTTGTCCGGCCCCGCCCTCCGCCCCGCAATCCTGACCGTGCTGCTGTTTTCGGCGGCGATCTCCACGATGGGGACTCTGGGCATCTTCGGAGCGGTTCACTACGGATTTCTGGAATCCGCACTATCCCCTTTGATCCCCGTTCTCGCTCCATTGATCCTGCTGGCTATCGGCACGACCACCCGCGAGGTCGCGATCGTCTTTCCCCAGATCCGGCAGGATCTCCGTTTCGTCGGCTGGAACAGCGTCGTCGTCGATTTCGGCGGTGTGGTGTTTGCGATTGTTCTGGTGCTTCTGGGTTTCGGAGCGTACGGCGCGCTCTTGGGACCGGGGATCATGAGCGGGATCGCTGCCGCACTGGCGGTAGCCTACGTCCTGCGGTACGCGGAGGGTCCTTTGGCTCTCGACCCTTCATTTCTTCGCGGCGCCTTGAGGTCGGCTCTTCCGGTCGTGCCGCTGTCGCTCGCCCTTTGGACCCTGCAGTCGTCCGACTACTTCGTCATCTCCCATTTCCAGGGCACCGGGGCGCTCGCTATCTATGGCCTTGCCAACAACCTGGCATCTCCCGCGCTCCTGGCCCTCGCGGCCATGAATCTGACCTATCTACCCACCTGTGTGGAGATCCTTGGCAGAGGCCGCCAGGAGTTTGCGACCTTCATGGACAACTCCACTCGGTACGTCGCCCTCGCTGGCATTGCCTCCGCTGCCTTCTCGGTGGTGGCGGGACCTGCCGTGACGGTCTGGTTTGCGGGGCCGGACTACGAAGCGTCGGGGTATCTGCTCCCGATCGTGGTCGGGGCCCTCGGCGTCTTCACATTGGCTCAACTCCAGCAGTTTGTCCCCGGCGCGATGACTCGGGATCTCTCATCCTCGGCGCGTGCCCATGGCTGGGCAGCCGTTTTCAACGTCGTCGCCACAATTCTGGTGGTGCCTCGGTTTGGCTATTGGGGAGCGGCCTGGACCACCCTCGTGGCCTACGGCCTTGCTCTACTGCTGGTTACGCAAGCTGTCCGGCGTCTGCTCCCCGAGATGGTCTGGCCGCAAAGCCTATGGCGCATGGCCCTGCTTGTGGTCCCCTCGGTGGGTGGCGCCTTGGCCGTCCGACCCTTTGCCGGCGGGGTGATCGCGGCTCTGGTCCTTGGACTGCTCATGGTGCTCCTGGTATTGGCCCTGGCGGCCCTCTTGGGCCTTCTCAACCGGGCCGACGTCGAGCCCCTGCGCCTCTCGCGCTGGCGAAAGGCCCCAAAGCCATAGCTACTTGAGCCCTTTGTTTCGCTCCATGTCCATCCAAAGAGCGAGGAGGATGCTCTGAACGCCGGAGTTAAAGCAGACCGCCGCGAAAATGGCGGCCACGGGGCTGAGTGGGCCGACGTAGAAACGAAGATAGACAAGATAGCCGCCGAGCGCGAGGGAGCCCGACGTGAGCAGGATGCCAAAGGTCAGGAAGAAGATCAGGGGATGAAAATCCCGGATGATGTACTTCTCCTTCATGCGCCAGAAGTAGCAGCGGAACAGGAGCCAGGAAATGGTCGGGATGACCTTGTGCAACCGAATCCCGGACACTTCACCCACGTTGTAAACGGGTCTGATGGGAACGTCGCGGACCCGGAAGTCGTAGTTGTTGAGTTCGACGAGCATGTGATTCGGGAACCCATACCGAGGGTACAAACGATCGAGCTGAAGGATAGCCAGCGCTTCGGCGGTGATCACCGTGTACCCGGTTTGCGAGTCGGCCACGTGCCAGTATCCCGATGCGATCTTCGTGAGTAGAGACAACACCGCGTTTCCGAGGTATCGGGTGCGGGGAATCAGCCTCCACGCCTCCCCGGTGATGAGGCGATTCCCCTTCGCATAGTCCACCTCGCCGCGCGCGCAGGGGGCCAGGAGTTTCGGTAAGTCGTCGGGGTCCATTTGGGCGTCGCCCGCCATCACGGCCACGAGATGTTGCTTCGACGCAATCCGGAGGGCCTCCTGATAACCGGTCACGATGGCCCGGCCGACTCCTTGATTTCTGGAGTGGCGAACGACGACGAGTCGGTCTCCGTGTCGGAGTTTCAGGTTCGCGAGCTTGTCGGCGGTCTGGTCCTGCGAGGCGTCGTCCACCACGATGACGTGATCGACGAATGCGGGAATACCCTCGACGACCCGCTCGATCAGGAGTTCTTCGTCGTGGGCTGGTATGACTACCGAGATGCGATGTTCTTGAAACACGTGACCTTCGGAGAAGTCTATTTCGTTACGAGCCGAAACACCGGGGAGTCCCCCAGGTCTGCCGGCATTCCCCTCAAGTCAGCGGTTCATCTGGCGATAGATGGCCGCGATCCGGTCAGCGGCCCGGCCATCCCAGAACCGGGGGCGCGATCCCTTCCGGTAAGTCCCCTTGCGTATTCTGCCCGCCGCACGGGCGAGACGCCCGAGGTCGTCTCCCACCAGAGTGTTCGTACCCACATCGACGGTGATCGGCCGCTCCGTATTCGGCCGGAGAGTAAGACACGGAACGCCAAGCCAGGTGGTTTCTTCCTGGATCCCGCCCGAATCGGTCACCGCCACGAGCGCTCCTTCAAGCATCGAAATGAAATCGGTGTAACCAAGGGGGGGCACGACGTGGAGGGTATCCGGCAAGCGCGCGCCCTCGAGCTTGGGGCGGGTACGCGGGTGCACCGGGAAGATGAGCGGCAATCCGGGAAAGGCCGTGGCGGTGGCCTCGACAAGGCGGAGGAGCTGGGTCAGGTTGTCCACGTTCGCGGGGCGATGCAGGGTGAGGATTGCGTAGCCGCGCCGGGCGAGACCCCTTGAGGACGATGCCCGACGGGCTCGCGCGCGGGGCAAACTCGCGCGCAGACTATCGATCATGACGTTGCCCACGAAGTGAACGCGCCGCGGATCATGCCCCTCAAGACGCAGGTTCCGCTCGCCATCGGGTTCCGAAACAAAGAGCTGATCTGACACGCTGTCGGTCAGGAGTCGATTGATCTCCTGCGGCATCGAGCGATCGCGGCTACGCAAACCCGCTTCCACGTGGTCGACGGGGATGCCGAGCTTGACCGCCGCGAGCCCCCCGGCGAGTGTGGAATTGACGTCTCCCACCACGACGACGCGATCCGGTCGGTCCCGCCAGGGCGACTGGAAGTCATCGCGAACTACACCGCGTTCCAGGACATCCGAGCGGAGTTGGACCGTGTCATCTGAGAGCCTGCGCATCGTCTGGATCTACCCGGACCTGCTCTCCACCTACGGAGACCGGGGCAACGCCCTGATCCTCGCCGAACTCCAGCCTGCGCCGGGCCATGGAGGACGACCCCAAGCTGCGCGGGATGG
>CAZBTT010000239.1:0-7457 GCA_964494295.1 uncultured Acidobacteriota bacterium | reverse complement strand
GTTCGCGGGGACCGTTTGGACGCTGGTTGCCGGGCAGACGGCCGTCGCGGTAACCGCGCTCGCGATCGCGATCGCGGCCGGAGAACTCGACGCGGTCGACTTCATCGAGAAGGAAGATCTCCGTCCGCCCGCGATCGGTTCGGAACTCCATCCGCCCCTCGCGCACCGAAATGAGTTCGCCGTTGAACGATCGGCCGGTGCGCAGGACGAGGGTGTCGGCAAGGGCCGCGGTTGAAGCGAAGGCGGCGAGGACCAGGGCGGAGGCGAGACGAGTTCGTTGGTTCATCGGTAGCTCCCATCGAAACGGTGCAGGTCGAACTTAACCCGAACCGAAGTCGGTGAAAATCCATTGTCGAAAAGAACCGCGGCCGCGCGTCCTTGAGGGTTGAACGGCAACAAAGGAGCAAAAGACCATGGAAACCTACTACCTCATCCTCCGCGACGATCCCCAGGTGTTTGAAGGCGTCTCCCCTTCCGACATGCAGGCGGTGGTGCAGCGTTATGTGAAGTGGCGCGAGGACAACTCGAAACACGTCACCGGCGGGCAAAAACTCGCGGACGGGCTTGGCAGGGTGATGCGAAAGAGCGGCGGCGCGCTCAACGTTTCCGACGGCCCTATCATGGAGGCCAAGGAGGTCCTCGGTGGTTTCTTCGTACTGCAGGTCCCAAGCTACGAAGCCGCACAGGAGATCGCGAGCACCTGCCCGCATCTCGAGTTCGGCAGCATCGAGATCCGGCAGATGGAACCGACCGAATGACACGAGCCCAGGGCCCTCGCGGATGACCGCGGACCTCGACGACATCTTCAGGAGGGAAGCGGGGCGTCTTGTCCCCTACCTCCTGCGGCGTCTGGGGCCGCGGCACTTCGATCTCGCCGAGGACGCGGTGCAGGACGCCTTCGTCCAGGCGCTCCGCCACTGGCCCGCTCGGGGCGTTCCGGACGACCCGCGCGCGTGGCTTCTGCGCACCGCTCACCGCAAGGCGCTCGACCGGCTGAAGCGCGATAACACCGCCTCCAGGAAGGCTCACCTGCTTCTTGGCGACGCGGACGCCAAGGAGCTCGAGCCCGCGCGTGAACTGCCGGACGAGATCGCCATCCTGCTTCTCGCTTGTCATCCTTCGCTGCCGCGGGAGAGCCAGGTCGCTCTGGCCCTGCGGACGCTCGGGGGGCTCTCGACGCCCGAGATAGCGAGGGCGCTCCTGATTTCGGAGCCTGCGGTCGCGCAACGGATTGTCCGCGCGAAGCGCGAAATCGAACGTCTGGGGACCGCGCCGGTTTCGGAGCAGGACATCGAGGCGCGGATCGATGCCGTGCTCGACGTGCTGTATCTCATCTTCAACGAAGGCCATCACGCGACCGGGGGCGCGGACCTCGTGCGCCTGCACCTCGTGGGCGATGCCATCCGCCTGGCCGAAATGACGGCTTCGACTCCCGCGACCGCCCGGCCTCGTGTCCATGCGCTTCTCTCGCTCATGCACTTCGGCGCGTCGCGGCTCGGCGCGCGAACCGACGATCTCGGCGATCTCGTCCTGCTCGAGGATCAGGATCGGTCGCGCTGGGACCAGACCCATCTGGCGCGCGCTTTCCGCCACCTCGATCGGGCGGCGCAGGGAGCCGAGGTCAGCCGGTTTCATCTGGAGGCGGGAATCGCGGCGGTCCACGCCGGGGTTGTCGATTCAGCCGCAACCGACTGGGCGCAGATCCTCTCCCTTTACGACGAGATGCTGGCGCGCTGGCCGTCGCCGGTCGTGGCTCTGAACCGCGCGGTCGCGGTTCTCCACGTGTGTGGAGCCGACGAAGCCGAACGGGCGCTCGCTCCCGTGCAGTCCGATCCGAGTCTCGCGTCGTACGCGCTGCTTTATGGAGTGGCCGCGGAGTTCGCCCGCCAGAAAGGCGATCTCGCGAAGGCGGCCCGCCTGCTCGATCGCGCCCTCGTCTGCCCCTGCTCGGAACCGCAGCGCCGATTCCTGGAGCGGAGGAGGTATGTTCTCGGCCTCAAGGAGAATGGAAATGGCTGAGAGTCTGCTGACTTCGCTCGTGGGTTCGTGGGAGGGGACGTGCCGCACCTGGTTCGAGCCCGAAAAGCTCGCCGACGAATCGAACGTGCGAGGCACGATCCGGTCCGTGCTGAACGGGAAGTTCTTCCGGCATGACTACGAGGGATCCATGCAGGGGAAGCCGCGGAAGGGTGAAGAGACCCTCGCGTTCAATTCCCAGACGAAGCGATACCAGATTTCGTGGATGGACAGCTTCCACATGAGCGGGTGGCTCCTGTTCTCGGAAGGCGAGGCGACGCCGCGCGGTTTCTCGGTGAGCGGGAAGTACGACGCTCCCGAGGGGCCGCCCTGGGGTTGGCGAACGGTGTTCGATCTGATCGACGAAGATCACCTGACCATCACCGCGTTCAACATCACTCCCGACGGTGAAGAGTCGAAAGCGGTGGAGACGATGTACACGCGCGTGAAAGCGTGAGCCATGCGAGCCGACATCGCGCCCTCGCTTCATCACCGCACCTGCCACCTCTGTGAGGCGGTGTGCGGTCTGGTGATCGAGACGCGGGACGGCGTCATCGAGAAGATCCGGGGCGACGATGACGACCCTCTGAGCCACGGCCACATCTGCCCGAAGGCGGTGGCCCTTCAGGACCTTCACACCGACCCCGACTGGCTTCGGGCTCCCTTGCGCCGGCGCGGATCTGATTTCGAGGAGGTCTCATGGGAGGCCGCGATCGATGAAGCCGCGGGGCGCCTTCATGAGATCCAGAAGACTCACGGTCGATCCGCGGTCGCCATGTATCAGGGCAATCCCGTGGTTCATAACTACGGCGCGCTCATCTTCGGGCAACTGTTCGCGCGAACCCTGGGTTCGCACAGCAACTTCTCCGCGACCTCCGTCGATCAGCTCCCGCAGATGCTCGCGGGCTTTCTGATGTACGGACATCAGCTCCTCATGCCCGTGCCTGATGTCGATCGTACGCAGCACTTTCTGATCCTCGGCGCGAATCCTCTGGCCTCGAACGGCTCGCTGATGACGGCGCCCGGGATTCGCAAGCGCCTCGTCGATCTTCGGGCGCGGGGAGGCAAGGTTGTTCTTGTCGATCCTCGGCGCACCGAGACCGCGGCCTATGCAGACCGTCATCTCGCCATTCGTCCGGAAACGGATGCGCTCTTTCTTCTCGCTCTCATCCATACAGTATTCGCCGAAGGCCTCGCGAAGCCCGATCGTCTCTCCGCCTTCACTGACGGCCTCGACGACCTCGCGAAGATCGCGAAAGACTGGAGCCCGGAGCTGGTCGCCGAAACCGTCGGCCTGAGCGCGGACGCGATTCGTTTCGAAGCTCGTGAGTTCGCCGGTTCACCTTCGGCGGTCTGCTACGGCCGAGTCGGCGTCTCGACGCAGTCGTTCGGCGGTCTTGCGTCGTGGCTGATGAACGCTCTCAACGTGATCACGGGCAATCTCGACCGCGCGGGCGGCTTCATGTTCACGAAGCCCGCGATCGATGTGGTGGCCCTCGCGGCGCGCGCCGGGATGAGAGGCCGTTTCGCGAAGTATCGAAGCCGTGTCCGCGGGGCTCCGGATTTCGGAGGCGAATGGCCGGTGGCGACCCTCGCGGAGGAGATCGAAACCGCGGGGAAGGGACAGATCAAGGCGCTGGTGACGCTCGGCGGGAATCCCGTCCTGTCGTCTCCGAACGGCCGCCGGCTCGAGGGCGCTCTGCGTGGCCTCGACTTCATGGTGTCGATTGATCCTTACGTCAACGAGACGAGCCGCCTTGCGAACCTGATCCTGCCGACGGCATCACCGCTCACGCGCGACCACTACGACCTCGTGTTCCATCTTCTGGCGGTGAGGAACACCGCGAAGTTCTCCCCTGCGCTCTTCGAGAAGAAGGCGGACGAGCGTCACGACTGGGAGATCCTTCTCGGTCTCAGCAAGGCTCTCGCGCAACGTCGAGGTGGCGGGGATATCGCGGGCCGGGCGGTTCGCAGCTTGATGGGTCGCCTTGGTCCGCGCGGTGTGATCGAAAAGCTCCTGCGGTTCGGTCCCTATGGTCCCGGCCTTAATCCGGTGGGTGGGGGAGTCACGCTCCGCCGACTCGACCGCGAAGTCTCGGGCGTCGACCTCGGCCCGCTGACACCCTCGCTCCCGGAGCGGCTGCACACCAGAGACAAGCGGATCAAACTCACGCCGAAAGCACTTGTCGATGACCTTCCGCGGCTTCGGCGGTGGATGGATGAGAAGCGAGACGGAGCTTCTCTCACCCTGATCGGCCGCCGCGAACTTCGCAGTAACAACTCCTGGATGCACAACACGGCCCGCCTGATGAAAGGCGCGGATCGCTGCACGCTGCTCATGCATCCCGACGATGCCGCGGCCCGGTCGATCACGAACGGCCAGCCGGTCACGATCACGTCGCGGGCCGGCGAGGTGAAAGCACCCGTGGAGATCACCGACGCGATCCGCCCGGGCGTCGTCTCGCTACCGCACGGCTTCGGCCACGACCGCGAAGGAGTTCGGCTGAGCGTCGCGCGCGCTCACGCGGGAGCGAGCTTCAACGACGTCGCTGACGAATTGCGTATCGACGAACTATGCGGCACCGCCGCGTTCAGTGGAACGCCGGTGGTGGTGACGCCGGCCCGTTAGGGCCGGCGTACCTCCACCGGCGCGTCATTGCGAGGAGCCATCCGTTGGTACCGCGAGCGCGGAGCGCTGCCCGCAGGCCGATTGCTACTGTTCCGGGATGATGGTCACGGTTCCGGAGATGTTCGTTCCATTCCCCCGAATCACATTCGTGCCATAGGACGCCAGGACGCCCGTATCGTTTATTCCGTTGCTGAGGCCGGTCCCGTTTCCGAAAATATGAGACCGACCGATCCGCACCTTACCGCTGCTGGAGTTGTTGGCGATGCCGAGGAGGTTCGCCCAGAATTCGGAGTGATCGATGTCGATCGACCCCTCGCCCGCCTGTTCGACGCCGCCCACGTTCGCGGCGAAAAGGGACTTGCTCACCGTGACGACTCCGTCCCCCAGATTCATGAGGCCGATTGAGTGCCCTTCCAATCGAGATCCGATCAACGAGACCCGAGCGGCACCGCCGACCACCACTCCCGTGACGTTTGAGCTGAAGACCGAGTTCGTGACGGTGAGCGAGACATTTGGGGCTTCGACCCAAACCCCCGAACTCCAGGAATCGAGCGTGGTCTCCTCGATCGAGAGCGAATCGGCCGAGGTGAGAGTCACTCCAGTCTCAGAATTGCCAGCCGGGCCCTTCAGCGTGAGGCCTCGAAGCACGACGCGTCCACCCGACGCGTTCACGGTCACCGGTTGACGGATGAAAGCAACGGTTCCCGACGGCGACGTGATCTTGACGCCCTTGCCGATCAGGATCGGAGCGGTGTCGTACTCGCCCGAAGTGAGCACGATGATTTCGCCGTCGATGGCCACCTGATTGATGGCTGCGGTCAAGTTCCGACACGGCGTCGTCTGGGTCGAGCAGACGTTCAGGTCGTCTCCGATTGCCGAAACGAACACGCGCGAGGGCGGGTCGCCGTCGTCGTTGGCGATGGTGCCAGTTCCACTCGCGTCCGCCAGGATGGCGTCGGGCGGGCCGGACAACCGCACCTCGAAGACCTCATCGGATTCGATCGCCGTGTCCCCCAGGACGGGAACCGAGAAAGTCTGGCTGACCACCATGGGAGCGAAGGTGATCGTCGTCGGCCCGGTGGCCGTGTAGTCGCTCCCTGCCATCGCGCTGAGGTTTGCGGTAACCGCCTCGACAGTCACGGTCTGACTGCTTGGCGCCGAGAGGCTGACCGTGAAGACAAAGTTCGTGGCTCCCCCATTCCCCTCGGCAAGAGACACGTCGGAAACGATGATCGAGGGCTGATGAGTGGCAAAAGTCGCCACTGACGTATAGCCCGTTCCGACCGCGTTGTGGGCGTAGGCCTTGAAGGAATAGCCCGTGGAAGCGGACAAGCCGGTTGCGGCCACCGTGAACACGCCCATCGCTCCGGAGGTCGGGATCTGCGTCACTCCGGCGCCGCCGATCTGAGGATCGGGGTTCAAAGCGGTTTGTGCGAAGACGATGCCCCGGCCCGTGATCGGGGAGCCGCCGGACAACGTGACATTGCCGCCGAGTGTCGCCGTGGTTGCGGTGATCGACGCTTTCGTCGGTGTGGTCACGGTGGGCGGGCCTGGAAGCACGGTGAAGACATACGCCGCGATTGAACCGATCGGAAGGCCACAGGTGGAACCCTCACCGTTCGAGCAGGCGGTCGCAGCCTGACTGTCCGTGGCGTAAGCAAAGAGAATATGAGTTCCCAACCCGAGGGTCGGGGTTGTCGCCTGGAAGCCGGGCCCTGATGGGATTGCGCGCTGCCATGGCCCCTGCCAGGTATCCACCTGAGTGAACACCGCCTGGACGGCAGGCGCGGCCGGCGAGAAGGTACTGGCAGCGCTCAATTCGAAGGCCGGTGTGGCCGATTGGGTGACGTGCCCCGGAAGCGGCGTGATCATGGTCAAAAGCGGACTGGATGCAACTTTCTGCTCGGTCAGCACGCTGAGGTTGTGGCTGCCCGAATTCACGACGTACACCCTGTTTGTCACAGGATTGATCGCGAGGTCGAACGGGAAAGATCCCACGCTGACCGTGCTCTTGACGCTGGTTGCGCCGTCGATCACGGTCATGGTCGAGGCGCCGAAGTTCGGGACGTAGATCTTGTTGGTGACTGCGTTGACCGCGATCGACTGGGGATTGAAGCCTACCGTGAGCGTTGTCGTCGCATTCGTCGAGCCGTTGATGACGGTGACGGTGGCACTGGTTCGGTTGGCCACGTAGATGCGGTTCGTCACCGGATTCACGGCGACCGCGTAAGGCGCGGCGCCGACGGTGACGCTCAATGTGGCGTTGGTCGCGCCGTCGATCACCGTGACGGTGTTGCTGACCCGGTTCGCGACATAGATCTTGTTGGTCACGGGATTGATGGCCATGTTGCGGGGGCCCTCGCCCGTCGACAAGGTCGCCGTGTCGTTGGTGACGCCGTCGATGACGGTGACCGTGTCATCGCCTTCGTTCGAAACGTAGATCCGGTTGCTCGCCGGATTCACGGCCAGGAATGTGGGCACGGAGCCGACGGGGATGGTCAGGGTCTCATGGGTCGCCCCGTCGATCCGGGTGACGCTTGAGCCGCTGGCATTGGCCACGTAGACCATGTTCGTGACGGGATTGACGGCGACGTGATACGGCAGTGATCCGGTCGCCACGGTCGTGGTGGAGTTCGTAAGCCCGTCGATGACGGTGACGCTGCTTGACGAGCCGTTGGTCACATAGACTTTCCCGGTCAGCGGGTTCACGGCCGACCGCGCCGGATTCACTCCTGCGGCCGCGGTGCTTGCAGTCGAATCGAGTGCATCGGCGCAAAGCAGCGCGCCCGCGGAGTCTGCGACCCTTCCCAAC
>CAZBTT010000238.1:0-7469 GCA_964494295.1 uncultured Acidobacteriota bacterium | reverse complement strand
ACCAGAAAACCCTTCATCGGCGTCACCTGAATTGAAGGGTTGGAAACCGCGTTAACGGAGACCAATATAGTAAGGTCCTGCGACCACGCGGTGACGGCAGTCTGGCGAGGGCAAGACAGAGGGTCTGCGAAATTAACTTGAAGCGCGTCCCGTTTCGTGTCTAGAGTCACCGCAACGTCACACTGCTTTGGGAGGAAAGTATGCGAAACACGTTTCTGCGGATGCTTTTTCTGGTGGCCCTCGCGGCCGGTTGGGCTTCCGCCCAGACCCAGATCACGAGCGGTGTCATCCAGGGCACCGTCGTCGATCCCCAGGGGTCGGTGGTTCAGGGAGCCTCGGTGGAAGCGAGGAACGTCGACACCAACCAAAGCCGCTCTCTCGCAACGGGCGCCGACGGCCGTTTTGTTTTCCTTCAGCTGACCTCGGGTCGCTACCTCGTGACGGTCAGGAAAGCGGGCTTCGCCACCGTGGTCCAGGAGAACCTCTCCCTGACCGTCGGCCAGGCGATCAATCTCAATCTAAGCCTCAAGGTGTCCGCCATCGATGAGACTGTTACCGTAACCGGCACCGCCACCGTCGACACCTCCAAAACGGAGAAGAGCACGACGCTCGACGAAAACACCATCAGCACGACCCCGGTTCTGGGTCGAAAATTCGAAGATCTCCTCACCCTGACTCCCGGGGTGAGCGTCGTCCAGGGTCCCGACGGAGACGAGATCACCTTCGCCGGCCAGCGGGGTGTGTTCAACAACATCAGCCTCGACGGCGGCGACTACAACAACGGTTTCTTCGGCGAGCAGATGGGCGGTCAGAGAGCCGCGGTCGACATCACGCTCGAGGCGATCAAGGAGTTTCAGGTGGTGGCGAGCGGCGCCAACGCCGAGTTCGGCCGAACCGCCGGCGGTGTGATCAACGTCATCACGAAGTCGGGCACCAACCAGGTGAGGGGCAGTCTCTTCCACTTCCAGCGACTGGAGGACCTGACCTCCAACACCTCCGACGGCAAGCCCCTCAAGGACTTCCACCGCGAACAGTTCGGCGGAACCATCGGAGGGCCCCTGGTGAAGGACAAGGCGTTCTACTTCCTGGCCATAGAAGGCATCCGCGAGAACCTCCAGCGCCCGAACCTGTCCGAGCCGATCGGCGCACCCTGCTCCGTCAGCACGCCGACGATCGGCGCGAACGAGTCGCTCATCAACTCGAACCCCGACTGCCAGCGTCTGGCCCTCCTCAACTTCATGAAGACCACGCGCGGCCAGGACGAGGGGCAGCCGATCGATCACACGGTCAACAACAACGCCATTCTGGCCAAACTCGACTGGGTGCTGAGCGCCAAGAACAACCTCGCCGTCTCCTTTAACTTCAACCGCTCCCGGAATGTGAACCAGACGTTCGATGTGTCGACTTACGGCAACTCGGCCAACGGCATCGAAGGCCCTTCCAAGATCAGCGTGCTGAACGTGAACCTCTTCACCACGGTCTCAAACACCAAGCTCAACGAGTTCCACTTCACGTTCTCGCGTGAAGATCGGCCCCGCTCCGCCGTCGAGTCGAACATCCCTGCCGACACCGGCATGGGCTTTGGTCCCACCTTCCGCTTTGGCAATCCCTTCTTCATTGCCCCCAACGTCGACGAGCTCATCAAGCGTTTCCAGATCAAGAACAACTTCTCGATCGTGAGCGGAAAGCACACGATCAAGTTCGGCGTCGAGTGGCTACACACCAACAATGCGCAGGTGTTCCGCGGCTTCTTCAAGGGCCGGTACCTCTTCGACAGCGTGACCGGCTTCCTGCGCTACGCGTCGCCCGCGGGTCCGGGCGGTTTTGGTCCAAACACCATCTCCTGCTCGAACGGCAGCTACGTCACCTACCCCGCGGCGTGTTCCGCGGGCGCCAGCCCCACCGGCGGGCCGCTCCTCTTCTATCTCCAGAGCAGCGATAACCGCGGCCTCGCGGTGGATGCCGCCGGCGCCTCCGACATCAACAACGAGGAGTTCTCCGCGTTCATCCAGGACAAATGGCAGGCCACGCCGAAGCTGACCGTGAGCTACGGGATCCGCTGGGACGCCCAGTACATGCCTGAAACCGCGGATCCGAATACAACGGCCTACGCCTCCTTGCTGAACAATCCGAAGTTCCCCTCGGACGGCACGATCCCCGACCAGACCATGCAGTTTCAGCCGAGGCTGGGTTTCGCCTACGACGTCAAGGGGAACGGAAAGTCGGTGATCCGGGCGAGCGGCGGGATCTTCTACGCCCGGCAGAACATGCTGACCCAGGTGGGTGCCGTGACCACCAACGGCCTCCAGCAGAAAAGCGACTTCACGAGCAGCGCTCTCAAGACCGCGTTCGGCGCGCCCACACCGACCTGGCCGAACATCCTGCCTCCGTCCCCGGTTCCCGCCGGGACCTTCCCCTTCTTCACCGGCATCCGGGTCTTCGACAAGGACTACAAGAATCCCCGCATCTACACCGCCAACTTCGCTTACGAGCAGGAGCTTGCGCCGGACTGGTCGGCATACATCGACTTCACCTATTCGAAGGGCACGCGGCTCACGCGTTTCCTCAATTACAACACTCACGGAACCGGAGTGGCCGCGAACCAGCCCGCGACCCGGGACGCCACGGTCTACACCGGAGCCAACCCTTTTGAACCCCAGTTCGGCGACGTCTTCGTGATCAACAGCCGGGGCAAGAGCGAGTACAAGGGAGCGACGGTCGGTCTCAAGAAGCGCTTCTCCGATAAATACCAGCTCGAAGCGAACTACGTTCTCGCCAAGGACGAGGACGATGACTCCAACGAACGCGACCCGTTTACGGAGCGCACCTTCAACTTCTACGATCTTTCCCAGGACTACGGACCTTCGGATCGCGACATCCGCCACAAGTTCAATCTGTTCGCGTACGGCGAACTGCCGGGCGGCCTGCAGGGGAACGTGCGCCTCCAGGCGCGCTCCGCCCAGCCCATCACCACGTCGCCCCGCGTCCTCAACGGCACAGACCGTGGGCGAAACTGGGACCGGAAGGACAACAAGTACTTCTCCTTCGATTGGCGGTTGCAGCGTCCATTCAAGATGGGTTCGCGGGCGACCCTGCTGCCCGTGGTCGAGATGTTCAACACCTTCAACAACCAGAACAACATCAACACCCTGTCAACGCCCGGTCTCTTCAACTTCGACGGCTTCCTGAGGCTCGGCGTGGGAGATCCGCGCCAGGTGCAGCTGGCGGTAAAGCTGACGTTCTAGAGCGACGGTCGGCCCGTCGCCCGAATCGGAATGTCGTTCGAGGGAGCGTGGTAGCCGCCGCCCCCGCCGAGTTGTGTACGGAAGCGCCGGGGTAGAGGGGAGAGCTTTCCGCACGAGCCGCAGCGAAACAGCGCCAGGCCGAGCACTCGGAGCAGAACGGAAGCCCGCTGCCTGGAGGCGCGCACATATCTGCTTTCACAGCGGGTGCAGCCGGGTTCGCCTGCGCGTAGGCCCTGTCGGATGAGCTGCCAGTACAAGGTTCAGTTTCCCGCCCGCGAGTATCCCCTCGCGGCGCGACTTCTTCGTGACTCCCGCCGGTCCGGTGTTCTTTTCACGGAATTAACCCGGGCGACTCCGGGTCTTTTCTTCGCCTCCCTAGTGTTCGAGTGGTCAGGAACCGATGAATCAACTCGAGCCTTTGGAACCGGGCCTTCCCGTCCCGGAGGTGTCACCCGAGAAGCAACGTTCGGTCGAGTCCCGCCGCCGGATTGTCGTGATCGAGGACGACCGGGACATCGCCGACGCGATGAGTTACGCGCTGGAGCGCGCCGGTTTCTCCGTTCGCATCGCCCGCACCGGAGAGGAAGGGCTCGACGCTGTCCGAAAAGGCGCGGACCTTGTGCTTCTCGACCTGAACCTGCCGGGCATGGATGGCCTCGAGGTCTGCCGGATGCTCCGGCGTCAGCCGGGCTCAGTGCGAACGCCGATCCTGATCGTCTCGGCGCGCGGCGAAGAGGTCGATCGCGTGCTCGGGCTCGAGATGGGCGCCGACGACTATCTGGTCAAGCCCTTCTCGATGAAGGAACTCGTGGCTCGCTGCAAGGTCGGCATGCGACGACTCGAGGCGCAGCTCGAAGGGCCGACCGGCTACACCGACGAAAATTTCGAGATCGAGTTCGACTCCTACGTGCTTCGCTACAAGGGCGAGGAGATTCGCCTCACCCACAAGGCATTCGAGCTGGTTCGCTACATGGTCGAGCGCGCGGGGCGCGTTCTGACCCGCGAACGGCTCCTCGACCGGGTCTGGGGCCACGACGCGGACGTCGACGCCCGAAGCATCGACGCGCACGTCAGGCGGCTTCGCGCCAAACTCGGTCCAGCCCGACATCACGTCGAGACCGTGGTCGGCATCGGCTACAGATTCGTGCGATAGGGCGGATTTAACCCGAGCGCCACGCCGGAGTCGTACCGGACCGGTAGCTTCAGCCCGTTTCAAAACGCCAACTTCGGGAGCGGATCTCGAAGACCCTAGAGACGTAAAGCGGGCGGATGTCAGGATGCCTGGCACCGCCCGTTTTCTTGCCTCCAGCTTGTGGTCTGAGCGCGCGGCCGCCTTTCCTTGACATCAATCAGGCATCTGCCTAAGGTGATAGGGAATCATGGCCACGCGTCTGGAGGAGTCGCTCGAGCGCGACGTCGAGCGCATCCGCCAGGAGATCCTGGAGATGTCGTCCCTCGCCGAGCGGGCGCTGCGGGACTGTGTGGAGACGCTCAAGGACGGCGACCGGCAGCGGGCCTACGCGGTCATCCTGCGCGACCAGTACATCGACGAGAAAGAGAAGGAAATCGACAGGCTCTGCCTGGAGTTCCTCGTCCGACAGCAGCCGGTGGGCGTCCACCTCCGGCGCGCCTACGGCGCGATCAAGATCAACCTCGAGCTCGAGCGCGTGGGCGACTACGCCGAGAGCGTGGCCCGCCAGCTCCTTCGCCTGGGCCGCCTCCCTCCGCCCGACCCCATCCGCGGGCGGATCCTGGAGATGGCCGACCTCGCGATCCCGATGCTTCACGACGCGGTCGAGGCCTTCGTGACCCAGGACCCGACCCTGGCCAGGCGGGTCATCCAGGTGGAGCCCGCGGTCGATGCGCTTCTCGGCCGGCTCAACGCCGACCTCCTCGAAGCCCTCCGACGGGAGCTGGTGCTGCCCGAGATGCTGGAGCCCCTCGTCAACATCGGGCGCCGCTTCGAGCGGGTGGCCGACCAGGCCCGCAACGTGTGCATGGAGACGCTGTACATGTGCACGGGCGAGTACGCCAAGCACCCCGGGGCCGAGACCATAAGGATGCTGTTCGTCGGCGAGCACAACGCCTGCCGCAGCCAGATGGCGGAGGCGATCGCGCATTCGCTCGGCCAGCCGAAGTTCACCTTCTCGAGTGCCGGGATCGACCCCCGCGCGATCGATCCGAGGACCACGGCCTTCCTGAGGGAGAAGGGCCTTGACGTCTCGCGCATGGCGCCGAGGGCGATCTACCAGGTCCCGAACCTCGACTACTACCAGGTGATCGTCGGGGTGGCGCCCGAGGCCAAGCAGGCCTTCCCTCCCGCCCCTCGGAAGATGGTCTACATTGACTGGAGCCTGGACGACCCCTCGCGCGTAAAGGGCTCGCCCGAGGAGGTCGAGGCGGCCTACGAGGCGGCCTTTCAGTTCCTCTCCGGCCACGTGCGCGCGCTCGTCGGGGCGGTGCTGGGGATACGAATCGAATAGCTGGTCCAGAAACCGCAGGAGAACCCATGACCCGAATGTTTCCCCCGACCCGGATCCGGCTGCGCCCGCGCTCGCTCGCCGCACTTTTCCCGCTCGCCGCCGTCCTCGCCTGCGGAACCGGCGGTGGCCAGACGAGCACGAAGCCCGCGAAGACCATCATCCAGAACAAGGGCTCGGACACGATGGTCAACGTGGCCCAGGTGTGGGCCGAGGAGTACGGCAAGGCCGCCCCGGACATCGAGGTCGAGGTGTCGGGGGGAGGCTCGGGGGTCGGGATCGCCGCCCTGATCAAGGGGGCGGTCGACATCGCCAACGCCAGCCGCGATCTCAAGCCGAGCGAGGCCGAGCAGGCCGAGAAGAATACGGGTAAGAAGCCCGTCGGCTTCAACGTGGGCTACGACGCACTCGCCGTCTACGTCCACAAGGAGAACCCGCTTTCCGAGATCACCCTGGAGCAGTTGACCGAGCTCTACGCCGAAGGCGGCAAGACGACGCGCTGGTCGGAGCTCGGTGTGAAGATCCCGGGCGTCTCGGACGACACCATCGTGCGCGTGAGCCGCCAGTCGAGTTCCGGCACCTACGAGTTCTTCCGCGAGCACGCCCTCGGTAACCGCGACTTCCGCATGGGCTCGAGGGACCTCAACGGGTCGAAGGAGGTCGTGGAACTCGTCGGGAGCACCCCCACTGCGATCGGATACAGCGGCATGGGCTATGCGACGGCCGAGGTCAAGATGGTGAAGGTCACATCGAAGTCGGGGAGCCCGGCGATCGCCCCGACCGTCGCCGCGGTGCATGACAAGACCTACCCGCTCGCGCGTTCGCTGCACCTCTACACCCTCGGTGAGCCGCAGGGGGCGGTGAAGCGGTACATCGACTGGATCCTGTCCGACGCGGGCCAGAAGGTGGTGGAGGACAGCGGCTACGTGCCGGTGCCCCCCGCCGACCGCGCGAAGCCCTGAGGCTCGATCCGCCAACCAAAAGCCACGAGCGCCGCTCCGAGACGGAGACGAGCTCAAAAGACCATGCGCCCCGAGAACGCCACCGATCCCTCTCACCCGCGGCCCCAGCGGCCGCGCTGGGCCGTGCTGGGCGAACGCGCCATCGAGGCTCTGATTCGTCTTTGCGGGGTGAGCGCCATCGTCTTCGTGGCCGCGATCTTCTTCTTCGTCCTGCGCGAGGCGGCGCCGATCCTGGTTCGTGACGAGTTCTCGCTCAGCGAGTTCCTGTTCAGCACCGAGTGGTACCCCACCTCCGCCAACAACGTCCGCTACGGAACCCTGGCCCTCACCGTCGGCACCCTGAGCGTCACCGTGCTCGCCATGGCCATCGCTGTCCCCTTCGGCCTCGGGGCCGCGATCTATATCTCCGAGTTCTGTTCGGGCCGGGTGCGCGAGACTCTCAAGGTGGTCATCGAGCTGCTCTCCGCGATCCCGAGTGTCGTGTGGGGGTTCGTCGGTCTCACCGTGATGAGCAAGCTGATCGTGCAGCTGACCGGGGCGCCGGTGGGCGTCAACATCCTGAACGGCGGCATCATCCTCGCCCTGATGAGCGTGCCGGTGATCGTCTCGATCGGCGAGGACGCGCTCAAGGCGGTGCCCGATTCCTACCGCGAGGCCGGCATAGCACTTGGGGCCACCCGCTGGCAGCTCGTGTACCGGGTGCTCCTCCCCGCCGCGCGCAACGGGCTGCTGGCCGCCGTCCTGCTGGGTGTGGGCCGGGCGGTCGGAGAGACCATGGCCGT
>CAZBTT010000237.1:0-7483 GCA_964494295.1 uncultured Acidobacteriota bacterium | reverse complement strand
CGACCGAAAGAAACTCCTTGCTCCTCCACGCAACGACCTCGGGGCGTCGTGGAAGGTCGAGGGATGCGGCCCGTGGCATCAGCTTCGCCCAACTCAACTCTTCGCCCTTGGCCTCCAGCCGGTGTCGTTCCGCCTGCCACGCGCGCGCGCCGCGAAAATTTTCGATCGCATAGAGGAGGGCCAGCGCCGTCACGAGACCCGCGCCGAGCTTGCCAAACAAACTGAAGAGTGATTTCGCCATCAGGTCAAGGAATGCGCGGCGGCCCGAAAGGTTCGAAGTTCCCCGCGAGGACCGGTGAGGCGTCCGACGAAAACAGACGCTGTATGCGCGCCAGCTCGGCCGAACGCGGATCGGCCGTGGTGACCGCGGGCGTAGCCGCCTTCAAGAGGGCTATCAGAAGCCACGCCGCGGCGAAGGCCCCCCAGCCGAAGACGCTCCACCGCGAGCCGAGTTCCCGGTCGAGCACGTCCGTGCGAATGCGCTCCAGCCGCGGTTTGGCGTCGCTATCGACCGCGAGCAGTAGGTCCCGAGGCGAATCTGTCATCGGTGTTCCTCCGACAAGGCTCGCCGCAACGCGAGCCTCGCGAAATGCAGCCGGGACTTGGCGGTCCCGACTGGCGATTGCATGGCCTCGGCCAACTCGACGAGGGGGAGGTCGAGAAAATAGTGGAGCAGGATGGCGGTTTTTTGGGATTCGGGAAGGGTCGCGATGGCGCGGTCGACCGCTTCGGCCTGTTCGCGGCGAAAGAGAATGTCCTCAGCGCTGTCCGCGGTGTCCTCAAAGTCGTCCAGTTGTTCCACGGCTTCAACGATCGCGCGCTGGCGCTGCCGGAGACGAAGCAGGCAGCGTTGGCGGGCAATGGCGAAAAGCCAGCCCCCGAATCGCTCGTCGTCTCGAAGTGACCCGATATGACGTACCGCGGCGGTCTGAGTCTCCTGAACGATATCCAACGCATCCTCCCTGTCGTCGACCAGGCGTCGTGCGAAGCCGAAGAGACGAAGCTGATAGAACGCCAGGAGCGAATCCCAGGCATCCCGCTCGCCCAGCCGCGCTCTGCGGACCCATTCTCGCTCGTCTGCTCTCACCTCCACTGCCTGAAGAATGCCGCGACCAGCCGCCAGGTTCAAACTTCGCTGGCCTGATGACTTCGCGGTGCGGATTCCATTAGCCTCCCTCGCAGAATGCCTGACGAACCGGCGCCTCCTCCGCCCAGAGAGCTTCCTCGCAACCCCCTCATTCAGACCGCGCTCATCCGCGGCCTCTCGAAGCTCATCTTCAGCCTCACCGGCTGGAAAGCGGTCGGAACCCCACCCCCCGGTCACGCGAAGTACGTGATGATCTGCGCGCCGCACACCTCGTATTGGGACGGCTTCTGGATGCTCGGCTGCGCCTCCATCCTGCGTATGGATCTGCGGTTCCTCGGCAAACACACGATGTTCAAGGGTCCGCTCGGCTGGCTGATGCGGGGGCTGGGGGCCGTTCCCGTCGTCCGCACGCAGCGTCAGAATACGGTCCAGGCGGCCGCGGCCTGGTTCCAGTCCGCCGACGCCTTCCTGCTGGGCGTCGCTCCCGAGGGAACGAGGAAACTGACGGAGGGGTGGAAGACCGGCTTCTATTGGATCGCGGTGGAAGCGAAGGTACCGATCGCGTGCGCGTTCATCGACTACGGTACCAAGACCGGGGGATTCCTCCCCGCCCTCATCCATCCCTCCGGGGATATCGACCGGGACTTCGAGCTGTTCCGGAAGGCCTACGCCACGATCACGCCGAAGTTTCCCGAGAAGATGAGTCCGATCACTCCGCTTAAAGCTGCGGTGACGCCGACGGGGGAGGCGGCGCGTCGCGCGGGCTGAGTGCGCGGTCAGTCGGTTGAGTGCCGCGTCATCTGGCGGATCGCCACCGCAAGGCCTAGGACGAGGCCAGGGTCCTCGCCCCCTGCGATGGTGATGTCGTAACGATCCCGAAGCCCCGTGTTCGCCTTGACGATCGTGGCTACGGACGAGGTTTCGCGCTCGACGCGGTAGTCGAGAAACCCCGTGTCCCGAACCGTGAGCGACTCGCCGTCTTCGGTCTTGACCTCGAAGCGCGCCTTGAGATCCGAGGTCGAGCCGACCTGCTTCACTGTGCCGAGCGCTTTGCCCTCCCTCTCCAGTGTGGTCACGCGATCCAGCGAAAGCAGGACCTCCCGGACGGACACGATCTCCCGACCCTGAGCGTCCCTGATCGTGGCGCTGCTGCGGAAGCTGAGAAGCTTGCCGTCGACCTTGAAGATGACATCGCCGCGGTCGTCGAAAACGAGGAGGTCGTCGCCGATAGTGAACCACGGCTGCCGCATCGTGTAGTGGGTCACTCCGGGGCTCCGGCGGACGTATCGTGAAGGGACGCTTTCGCCTCGCCAAGCGCGGCTTCGAGGGAGACGCCAGCCATCGTTCCGTCCGCCGAGTCTACGACTCGAACCCGCGGTCCGTCCGGACGCCAGACGTCTCCGCGAGTTG
Source organism: uncultured Acidobacteriota bacterium (assembly GCA_964494295.1). Taxonomy (GTDB): domain Bacteria; phylum Acidobacteriota; class Vicinamibacteria; order Fen-336; family JAGNNV01; genus JAGNNV01. Next base: position 4,986 of record CAZBTT010000237.1, on the reverse strand, counting down.
GGCCGAACAGGGTCACGGTGGCCGCACCCACGGCGGTGGCCAGATGCGAGACTCCGGAGTCGTTGCCGACGAAGAGACGAGACGCGGCGAGCGTCGCGGCGAGGGTTTCAAGGGATGGCCGATCGATCCTCTCTCCTGTCCAGGCCTCAGGCTGTCCCATTTCGGCGGGACCGCGGATCCAGACGACACGCTGACCCAGGCCCTCGAGGTTTCGACTCAGCTCGACGAACCGCTCAATGGGCCAGTTCTTTCTCGGAGATCCGCTTCCGGGATGGATGAGAGTCGCGCCGGCGAGCCCCGCTTCGGGCGCTCGGGTCTGGAGCGGTGGCATCGCCTCCGCAAAGGGGACAGCCAACGTCGCCGCGGCTTCGGCCCACTGCATGGATACGGATGCGTCCTCCCGCTCCGGCGCGGGTGAAATCCGAATCAGAGTATCGGCCGTTCCCTTTGCCGCATCGATGAGGTCGTTCGAGTTCGAGATCACGACGGCCGCGTCAAACCGCCCGGCGGACTCCGGCCAGGAGCCTGCGAACGCAGCAACGTGAGCCGGGGCTTCGGAATCCAGGACGCTGCCGATCCAAGGATCGGCGAGAAGGAGGGTCGCGTGCCGGACCGGGGCGAACAGGGTCGAGCGGAAGCCGGACAGATGGAGGGAGTACGTGAGCCGGCGGGTCAAGAGCACGTCCCCCAGGGCGCCGATGCGGAACACGAGCGCGTTTTTTGCCCGCGGCCCGCGCGTGGGGCTTCCTTCGGTTCGTTTAGAACTGGAGCTCACTTTCGAAGTACTAAATCTGACAGGAATAGAGGTTCACAGTGAAACTCTTAGAATGATTCAAAAGAATTAAGGCTTAAGGACTCAAGTGCGAGAGAATACGTGCTGCATGATTCCCAAGACCCGTCTCTTCACACCCGGCCCCACTCCGCTCTCTCCGGTCGTCCTCCAGGCGATGGGGAAGAACATCCCTCACCACCGGACCGACGAGTTCCGCGCGATCTTCAAGGGCGCGCGCGAGGGCCTGCAGCGTTTCTTCAAGACGACTCAGGACGTTCTGATTCTCTCCTGCTCGGGCAGCGGCGGCATGGAAGCGGCGCTTGTGAACACCCTGTCGACCGGCGACACCATCCTGGCCCTGGTGGCCGGCAACTTCGGCGAACGCTGGGCCAACATCGGCAAGGCCTACGGGATGGATGTGCAGATCCTCGAAGCCGAGTGGGGAACCGCTGTGAAGGCCGAAGCGGTCAAGGCGGCCCTCGACGCGAACCCGAAGATCCGCGGGGTTTTCGTCCAGCACAACGAGTCGTCGACGGGCGTCAAACACGACATCCAGGCGATCGCTTCGGTGGTCAAGGACCGCGCGGACGTCATCCTGGTTGTCGATGCCATCTCGGGCATGGGGGCGATGCCTCTTCACACCGAGGAATGGGGCGTCGACGTTGTGGTCGTCGGCTCGCAGAAGTCGCTGGCCCTGCCCCCGGGCATGGCCTTCGTGAGCGTCAATGAAAAGGCGTGGCAGCGCATCGCGACCACGAAGTCGCCCAGGTTCTACTGGGACCTGCAGCGCGAGCGGAAGACCCAGGTGAACTTCGAGTCCGCCTGGACCCCGCCGATTTCCCTCGTGGTCGCTCTCGATGCCGTGCTCAAGGATCTCGATGCCGCGGGCGGCGTCGATGCGCTGGTCAAGAACGCCGGCACCCTCGCCGCGATGACCCGGGCCGCCGCGCAGGCGTTGGGCCTTCCGCTCCTGGCTCCAAACGACTATGGCGACGCTCTCACCGCGGTCAAACCGCCCGCCGGCATCGAGATTGGAAAGATCACGAAGATACTCAAGGGCGAGTTCAAGAGCGAAGTGGCGGGAGGTCAGGGCAAGCTCAAGGGCCAGATCATGCGCGTTGCCCACCTCGGGTACTACGACGTGACGGACATTCTGCGCCTCATCGGCACCCTTGAGATCGCGCTCCACAAGGTCGGACACAAGTTCACCCCGGGCGCCGGCATCGCGGCCGCCAACGCCGAATACCTCAAGAGGGCCTGAGCGCGCCATGACCTACAAACTCCTCATTCTCGAAGGCATGACCGATCGCGGTCAGGCCGTCCGCGACGCCGAGGGCTGGGTTCTCGATCAGAAGAAAGCCATGCCGCCGGCTGAACTCGCGAAGATCAGCTGCGATTACGACGCGGTGACCATCCGGAGCGGGACGAAGTTCACCCCCGAAGTGGTGGCGGCGGCGAAAAAGCTCCGCGTGATCGGCCGTCCCGGCGTGGGCGTCGACAACGTGGATGTGGAAGCCGCGACAAAAGCCGGCATCTTCGTGATGAACTCGCCCGGCGGCAATCTCGTCTCCACCTGCGAGTTGACCATGGCCCTCATCCTGGCCACCTCTCGCAACATCGGCGCGGCGGATGCCTCGCTCAAAGCGGGCACCTGGGACCGCAAAGCCTTCGCCGGAGGCACGGAGATCTCGGGCAAGCGCATCGGCATCGTCGGCTTCGGACGCATCGGCCGCGAAGTCGCGGCGCGCTGCAAGGCCTTCGGCATGGAGGTGTGGGCCTTCGACCCGTTCGTCTCGAATCAGGTGGCCGAGCGGGTGGGCGTGAAGGTGGTGACCTTCGACCAGATCCTGGAGGGTTGCGACTACATCACTCTCCACACCGTGATGACCCCCGACACCCGGCACATGCTCGGCAAGGAGGCCTTCGCGAAGATCAAGCCGGGGGTGCGGATCATCAACGCCGCGCGCGGGGAGCTGATCGACGAGGATGCTCTCTATGCTGCCCTCGAAAGCGGGCGGGTCGCGGGTTGTGGCCTCGATGTCCACGCCAAGGAGCCGCCCGTCGACTGGAAGATCGCGAAACATCCTAAGGTGGTGGCGACGCCGCACATCGGCGCGCAGACCGTGGAAGCGCAGGATCGCGTCGGCACCGACATCGCCTACCAGGTGCGCGACTTCCTGAAGGATGGCGTCATCCAGCAGGCGGTGAACTTCTTCCAACTCTCGGGCGAAGCGTACGACCAGATCAAGCCCGCGATCGATCTCGGTGAACGCCTCGCCTCCTTCGTGGCTCAAGTGGCGCCGGGAGATGTGCGCAAGGTGGCCGTCACGCTTTACGGCACGTTCAAAGATCTGCAGCCGCAGCCGATTCTTCAAGCCACGGTGGCGGGCGCCCTCAAAGCCGGAGACCCTGAGATCTCGTTCGTGAACGCGATGGCGCGCGCGGAGTCGCGCGGGGTGGAGGCGTCCCACGCCGTCTCTTCGTCGACCACGCGCCATGCGAACCTGATGAGTGTTCGCGTCACCACCTCGGAGACCGAACTCGAGGTCGCGGGAACGCTCTTCGGCGAGGGCCAGCTCCGGCTGGTGGAGATCGACGGCATCCCCGTGGACGCGGTCCTGCATGGGCACATCCTCGCCATCAAGAACGACGACACCCCCGGAGTGGTCGGTAGGATCGGCACGAAGCTCGGGGAGAACGGCGTCAACATCGCCCAGATGAACCTGGGGCGAAAGGCCGCCGGCGGCCGCGCGGTGATGCTGATCGAAGTGGATGCGGATGTGCCCGAGACCGTCCTCGACGGGTTGAGGAAGATCGCGGGCGTCCGGGAAGCGCGAGCCATCACGCTCGCGTAACCGTCAGCGCTTGGGCGTGCCGATCTCGCCGAGTTTGCTGGCCATGTCTTCCGCGGACGTCGCGGGCTTCACCGCTTTGTCGATGTGGGCGATCTTCCCGTCCTTGTCGATGTAGAAGGTCCAGCGCATCGCGAATCCGCGCTCGGGGTGCAATACGCCGTACGCCCGCGCCGTTTCCTTCGTGGGGTCGGAGAGGATCGGGAAGTCGGCCTTCTCCGATTCGGCGAACGCCTTGTTGCCCTTCTCGCCATCGGCAGCATCGACGCTGGCCATGAAATACGCGGCCTGATAAGCCTTGATGAGACTGCCCTTTTCCGCGAGGGACTTGCATTCGATGGTGCAGCCGGTAGTGAAGGCTTTGGGAAACCAGGCGAGGACAACCGCGCTCTTGCCCTTGTAGTCGGCGAGCTTGTAGGTCTTTCCATCGGAGCCGGCAAGGCTGAAGGCGGGAGCCATATCGCCGACTTTGAGTTCGGCGGGAGCTTGAGCGAAGGCCGCGGAGGCCAGAAGCGAAAGAGCGACAGTGGAAGCGATGGATCGAGCGGTCATTGATACCTCCAGAAAGAAGGTGTCTTGAAGCATATTCGCGAAACATGGTCCGTTTGAACCATCCCCCGCCCGACGGCCGCTCGGCTAAAATCCCGACTCCGCAACGAAATGCCCAGGAGGCTGCAGCCCTCTCCACTCAGTCGTCCCTATTCGAAGGAAACCCCGCACCCATGTCCGGCTCCAAGATCACCATCGCAAACGGCGTTCTCAACGTCCCCGACGATCCCATCATTCCCTTCGTCGAGGGCGACGGCACCGGGCGGGATATCTGGCGCGCGTCGGTGCGCGTCTTCGATGCCGCGGTCGCGAAGTGCTACGGGGGCAAACGGAAGATCCATTGGCACGAGGTCCTGGCCGGCGAGAAGGCGTACAACGCCACCAAGGAGTGGATGCCCGCGCAGACCCTCACCGACTTCCGCCAGTACCTCGTCGGCATCAAGGGGCCGCTGACCACACCCATCGGGGGCGGCATTCGTTCCCTCAACGTGGCCCTGCGCCAGGAACTCGACCTCTACACCTGCCTTCGCCCCGTGCGCTTCTTCAAGGGTGTCCCCACCCCGGTCAAGAAGCCCCAGGATGTCGACATGGTGATCTTCCGCGAGAACACAGAAGACATCTACGCCGGGATCGAGTGGGCCGAGGGCACGCCCGAGGCGAAGAAAGTTGTCGAGTGGCTTCAGACCGAAATGAAGGTCAAGAAGATCCGCTTTCCGGAGTCGTCCGGAGTGGGCATCAAGGTGATCTCCCGCGAAGGCACGCAGCGCCTCGTGCGCGCCGCCATCCGATACGCCATCCCGTCCCAGCGGAAGG
>CAZBTT010000236.1:0-7485 GCA_964494295.1 uncultured Acidobacteriota bacterium | reverse complement strand
GGGGACCGTTGGCGCGGCCGGGATGCGCGAAGCGGCGCGCGAGTGTGGGCGGCCGTCCGTGGTCCTCCGCAAGAACGGCCCGAGGACACTGCCCATTTCGACGACGGCGGCCCGCACTCACGTCGCCGGGAAGCGCGCCGACGACATCGGCAACCAGTGCGGCGGCTGGACGATCGACTGGCAGGGGAAGAGCGGCCCGGTCACCACCGGGGGCACGACGATCCTGACCGCTATCCGCGCAGCAGTTGGCCCGTCTTTGCGCGTGAGCTTCTCGGTGGACGGCTCGGGAGCCGCGGGCGCCGACATCGCCATCGTGGTGGTGGGCGAGACGCCGTACGCCGAAGGCGGCGGAGATCGCGAAGACCTGAGCCTCTCCGCCGAGGACGTCGCGACCGTGACCCGGGTGAAGGAGGCAGGGATGCCGGTCGTGGTGGTTCTCCTGTCGGGGCGCCCGATGATCATCGGCGACGTTTTGCCCCGCTGCGATGCGTTCGTCGCGGCCTGGCTTCCCGGCACCGAAGGGCAGGGCGTGACCGATGTTCTCTTCGGCGACTTCAAGCCCACAGGGAAGCTGTCGTTCTCGTGGCCGAAGTCGATGGCGCAGTTTCCGTCGCACCGCGGCGATGCCGGCTACGATCCGCTCTTCGAACCCGGTTTCGGACTCACGTATCCGTAGCACCGGCCGTCGACGAGTTGCGTATCATCGCGGCACACCAGACATTTTCGGAGGCTCGTCCCTGATGCTGATCGTGCGCTCGAAACTCGTTCTGCGTCTGTTCGTGACGATCGCGTTCGCGGGGCTCGCCGCGAGTGGCAGGGCTCAGCCGGCGTCGCTGACCACGGCGTTCGTGAAGGTCGACACAGGAATGACGCTTCAGTACGTGGTTCAAGGCGATCCCAAAGGCCGGGTGATCGTCCTGCTTCATGGGGCGGGGGACTCGTGGCACTCGTGGGAGCTGGCGTTGCCCCACATTCCAAAGACCTATCGCACTTACGCGGTCACGCTTCGCGGTCACGGCCTCTCTGACCATCCCGCGAAGGGGTACTCGCGCGCCGAGTTCACTTCTGACGTCACCGCTCTGCTTAAGATGCTGAACCTTCGGGACGTCACTCTGGTCGGTCACTCGCTCGGGAGCTTCGTGGCCCAGGTGGTGGCTCAAGACGATGTCGAAGGCCGATTGAGTCGACTCGTCCTTGTGGGCTCGGGTCCTGGAGCCGCGCGCGACCCGAACGCGCCGATCAGTTCCTACTTCGCGAGCGTCAAGGATCCGATCAGCTATGAGTTCGCGCGGGACTTCCAGGCCTCCACCGCGTTCGTCCCCCTGCCTCCGGCGTTCCTCGAGATGATGATCGCGGAGGTGCAACGCGCTCCGGCCGCGATGTTCCATGAGCTCGCGAAGGGCTCCTCCGACCCGCAGCATGTCGAGAAACTGGGCCGGATCAAGGCGAAGACCCTCCTTCTTTGGGGCGACAAAGACGCGATGTTCAAGAAGGCGGACCAGGATGCGCTGCTCAAGGCGATTCCGGGTTCACGCCTTATTTCCTACGCGGACACCGGGCACGCCCTTCACTGGGAGTACCCCGAACGTTTCGCCAAAGACCTGACGACGTTCATCACCAGATAGCAGGGAGACAGATGCGATGCAGGGATTGATGCAGGACGTGCCTCTCAACATTCCGGGCCTGGTCCACCACGCGGCGAAGCTGCACCCGCGAAAGTCCGTCACCACGAAGACCGCGGACGGCAAGAAGACCGCAACCTTCGCCCAGGTGATCGAACGGAGCCGGAAGCTGGCGGCCGCCCTGCGCGGCCTCGGCGTCAAGGACCACGAGCGCGTGGCGACGCTGTGCTGGAATCACCAGGAGCATCTCGAGGCCTATATCGCCGCCCCCTGCATGGGCGCGGTGCTTCACACCCTCAACCTGCGGCTCTTTCCTGACGACATCGCCTACATCGTCCAGCATGCCGAAGACCGCGTGCTCATCATCGACAAGTGCCTGTGGCCCTTGTGGGAGAAGGTTGCGCCCAAGGTCACCTGCGTCCGCGAGATCATCGTCGTGGATGATGTGGGCGGCCCGAAGATTCCGGGCACGCACGACTACGAGGAACTGATCGCGGACGTGGAGCCGATCGACTATGCGCTCGACCTGCCCGAGCGACAGGCTGCGGCGATGTGCTACACGTCGGGCACCACCGGACATCCCAAGGGTGTCGTCTACTCGCATCGTTCGAACGTCCTCCACAGCTACGCGTTGTCGCTCGTCGACTGTTTCGGCCTTTCCGAGAGGGACGTCTCGATCCTCGTGGTTCCGATGTTCCACGCCAACGCCTGGGGCCTGCCCTACGCGTGCCTCATGCTCGGAACCGATATCGTCTTCCCCGGCCGCTTCATGGTTCCCGATGCCATCGCGGGTCTCATGGCCGAGACCGGCGTCACCTGCGGCGGCGGCGTGCCCACCATCCTCCAGGCCATGCTGCCCTCCCTGGTCAAGGTCAAGGACCAGTTGAAATCGCTCGATCGTCTCCTGTGTGGTGGATCGGCTCTGCCTCCGGCCCTTCAGGCCGCGTACAAGAAGGAGCTGGGGATCCATGTGATCCATGCCTGGGGCATGACGGAAACGTCGCCGCTTGGAAGCATGGCGCGGCCGATCTCGGCGCACAACGACGCCTCGGAGCAGACGAAGGCCGATGCGCTGTTGTCGCAGGGCCGGCCGCTCTTCGGTGTCGAGTTGCGCATCGTCGGCGACAGCGGCCTTGATCTCCCCTGGGACGGGAAGAGTGTCGGAGAGCTTCAGGCGCGCGGCAACTGGGTGGCGGCGTCGTACTACAACGACGACACCTCACCCGAGAAGTTCAAAGACGGCTGGTTGTGCACGGGCGACGTGGCCACCATCGACGCCGATGGCTACGTCCGCATCGCCGACCGCACCAAGGACCTCGTGAAGTCCGGAGGCGAGTGGATTTCGAGTATCGCCATCGAGGGCTTCATCATGTCCCATCCCGATGTGGCCGAGGCCGCGGTCATCGCGGTGGCCCACCCGAAATGGGACGAACGGCCGCTCGCCTGCGTGGTGGCGAAACCCGACGCGAAGGACCGGCTCACCAAAGAGGCCATCCTCGAGCACCTGAAGCCGCACATCGCTAAATGGTGGCTGCCCGACGACGTGGTGTTCGTTGAACAGATCCCCAAGACGTCGGTGGGCAAGTTCGACAAGAAAGTGCTGCGCGCGCAGTTCAAGGACCACGTTCTGGCCCCGTGAGTGAGAATGATGCAAACAGACTGGTGCGTGTGACGGCCTGATGTTCCATGCTCCCTGAAATCCCGCCCGACACAAGCCTTCGAGGAGAACTCCATGAAGTCACGAACCTCCGCCCCATTCTTCGCCGCCGCGTTGGCCATGAGTCTTCTGGCGGCCGCGCCCGCCTTTTCGCAGACCACGCCCACCGGAACCATCACCGGGCGCGTTGAAGACGCTCAAGGCGGCCTGCTGCCCGGGGTAACGGTGACGGCTTCCTCGCCCGCCCTCCAGGGACCCCGATCGGCGGTGACTTCGAAGAACGGCGCCTACATCATCCCGTTCCTCCCGGCCGGCGAGTACACGGTGAAGTTCGAACTCTCGGGTTTCGCGCCCAAGGTGTTGAATCTCCGGGTCCAACTCGCGGAGACCATGCCCCTCGACGCAAAGCTCGGCATAGCCGGCCTCGTCGAGGACGTTCTCGTTACCGCCGAAGCGGTGACGGACTTCACCCAGTCGTCTACCTCTGCGGCAAGCTACAAGGCCGAACAGATCGACCTTCTTCCCGTGGGACGGGACATAAGGGGAGCCGTCCTTCTGGCGCCTGGCACCACCAGCAACGGCCCCGACGGCAACGTCACGTTCTCGGGCGCTGCTTCCTATGAGGGGCTGTTCCTCCTGAATGGCGTGGTCCTGAACGAAACCCTGCGCAATCAGGAGCGGCTGCTCTTCATCGAAGACGCGATCGAAGAGACCAAGACCTCAACCGCGGCGATTTCCGCTGAATACGGGCGCTTTTCCGGCGGCGTGGCGAACATTCTCACCAAGTCGGGCGGCAACACGTTCAAGGGTTCGTTCCGCGTGACCTTCGACAACGACAAGTGGCGGGCGCTCACACCCTTCGAGGAGAGTCTTGGCGAAGACCCGCGTCGCGACGTCGTGGTTCCGATCTATGAGGCCACTCTCGGTGGTCCGATCCTCAAGGACAAACTCTGGTTCTTCGGCGCGGCCCGCCTCGCGGACAACAAGACCGCGCAGATCTCGGCCTACACCAACATCGTCTACGACAACGGCGTCAACGACAAGCGGTACGAAGGCAAGCTGACCTACGCGATCTCCCAGAAGCACACGGTGAAGGCCGCCTACACCAAGAAGGATCGCTTCGAGAGCAACAACACCTTCGGCGACATCATGGACACCGCGAGCTTCTACGACTCGTGGGCGCCCGAGAACCTGCTTTCCGCCAACTACACGGGCATTCTTTCCCCGCGATTCTTCGTGGAGGGTCAGTTCTCACAACGCCGCTACTCGATCGTCGGTTCCGGCGCCCGCTTCACCGATGTGATCAGGGGAACGCCGATCTGGGACCGGTCGCGTGGCGACGCGCGATGGAACTCCCCGACGTTCTGCGCGGTCTGCGGCCTCTCCGCGGAGGAGGTTGCCGCGGGCGAACTGAACGAGGAGAAGCGAAACAACCAGAATGTGATCGTCAAGGGCACGTACTTCCTGTCGACCGCGGGGTTGGGATCGCACAACATCGTCGTCGGAGTCGATGGCTTCAACGATTCCCGCAAGAACAACAACTACCAGTCGGGCAGCGGCTACCGGCTGCGCGCGAACAACACCATCATCCGCAACGGCGTGCTGTATCCCGTGATCCTTCAAGGGACTTCGGACACCGCGACCGGCGGCGCCTACCTCGAGTGGAGACCGATCTTCGAGGACTCTCTGGGCAGCCGGATGCGAACCTACTCCGCCTTCGTCAACGACTCCTGGACGCTCAACAAGAAGTGGAGTTTCAACGTGGGCGGCCGCTACGACCGGGCCGACGAAAAGGACCAGGGCGGCAACGTGGTCTCGAAGGACCACGCCTGGAGTCCGCGTCTGGCCGCGAGCTTCGATCCTCGGGGCACCGGCGTGTTCACCCTGCGTGCGGGGTTGGCCCGATACGTCATGCCGGTCACGAGTGGCATCGCCGATCTCGGTTCGGGGGCGGGGCGGAACGGCAACTTCGCCTACGTCTATCGTGGCCCGTCCATCAATGCCGACCTGAACACCCCGAACCCGGTTCCGGTCGAGCAGGCCCTCGCCCAGGTCTTCGCCTGGTTCAACGCCAACGGAGGAACCTCGAGACCCCTTCGCGGGAATCCCACGTACCCGGGGGTGAACCGAAAACTGGCCGAAGGCCTGAAGACGCCGAGCACGATGGAGTACAGCGTGGGCCTGGGCGGGACGCTCGGGAGAAAGGGCTCGTACCGCGTGGACGCGATCTACCGTGACTACGACAACCTGTTTACCGATCAGGTATTGCCGGGGGTCAGTGTCCCGGATCCTACCGGGCGGCGGTTCGACCTGGCCGTGGTGGTCAATACGAACCTGCTCGATCGGAAGTACAAAGCGCTCCAGAGCCAGATTCAATACCGCGTGAGCGATCAGGTGTCGCTGGGCGCCAATTACACCCTTTCGAACTCCTACGGGAACTTCAACGCCGAGACCTCGGCGAGCGGTCCTGTGCAGGACGACTTCCTCGCATATACCGAGTACAAGCGGGAGGAATGGAACACACCCACCGGAGACCTCAGCATCGATCAGCGTCACAAGCTGAGGATCTGGGCCAACCTCGAGAAGAACTTCGGGAAGGCCGGGCGATTGAGTCTTGGACTTCTGGAACGAGTGAACTCCGGCCAGCCCTACAGTGCTGCGGGGTCCGTGGACAGCCGTCCCTACGTCACGAATCCGGGATATCTGACTCCCCCTGCGACCGTCACTTACTACTATGGCGGCGGCCGCGGCATCTTCAAGACCGACACCGTGTCCGCCACCGACGTCTCGCTAAACCACCGGGTGCGCTCTGGGTTTCTGAAGAAGGGCGAAGTATTCGTCAAGGTCGTGGTCAACAACGTCCTGAATCAGGCCGCTCAGGACAACGCCGGGAACCAGACCGTTTATAGCGCCTCGAACCAGAATCCCGCGCGGACGATGCAGGCTTTCAATCCCTTCACCTCGTCGCCGGTCGAGGGCGTCAATTACCAGCTGGGCCCGGACTTCGGACGAGCCCTTTCCGCGGCCGACTATCAGGCGGCGAGGAGCTACTACTTCTCCGTCGGGTTCAGGTTCTAGGGACCGGCGCCGAACCCCTCCCGGCCGCCCGCGGGGCGGTCACGGGGGCGTACTGCTTCAAGCCCACCCGTTGCGGAAGGCGAGAGCCACTGCTTCGAGCTTGGAGTGGACATTCAGCTTCTTGAGGATGTGCTGAACGTGGTTTCGCGTGGTGGCGACCGAGATGTGAAGGGAGTTCGCGATGTCCTTGTTGGCGAGGCCGGCGGCGATCGCCCGCAGAACGTCCAACTCGCGTTCCGAAAGCTGTTCCGCGATCGTCGCGTCGACTTCCGGAGCGGAGGCCGCCGGAGCGTGGCGGTTCAGCTGGAGGTTGATCGGCATGCTCCCCTCGTCCGGGTGAGGGGCGGGCGCGTGCGCGCCGATGGTCTCGCGCAGCCGGTTGAGTTCGCGGGCGAGCCGGCTCTTCTCGTCGATCCGGTCCATGATGTGGACGGCGGTGAAGAAGCCGGGCCGGGAGTCGGGGATCTCGATGACCGTCATTCCGATCGACTTCGCTTGCGCCCGCTCTCCCGTGCTGATTTCGAAACGGTTCAGGGTTTCGTGCTTCCGGAATGCCGAGGTCACACTGCATGTTTCGCCGCAGAAGCGGTTCCCGAAGGGGTCCTTGCCGCAGAAGATCTCGTGGCACAAACGGCCGAGCGCTTGCGCGGCCGTGCGCTCCAGCAACTTCTCGGCCCCCTTGTTCCAGAAAATAATGCGGTGGTTCTGGTCGTTGGCAAATGCCGGCGGCTCTCCCGAAGACAGCAAGTCCAGTAGATCCAAGGACTTGCTGGACCTTGATGCCTTTGCATCAACGGAAGGGGTTGTTCGGCTCATTCTCTGATCTCCGACGGTACGCAATAGTGACACACAAATGGACGCAGACAGAAAGGCATCACGAGGAGCGAGGTTCGGTCTCGCACCGGGCGGGGTACGCCCGATCCAGATGCTGGCTGAAGAAACAACGGTCGGAGAGCGGGTTTACCGGATCTCCGCAAGGGAAGGTGGAGTCATGCGACGATCTCTATGGACGATACCCCTGAGCCTCCTGGGCCTGGGTCTTCTGGGCCTTCCCGCCGATGCGGCCTCCAAAGCGCCCCCCACGTCGGTGCTCCAGTCTCCGGCGACGGCGTCATCCTTTGACGCGAC
>CAZBTT010000235.1:685-7517 GCA_964494295.1 uncultured Acidobacteriota bacterium | reverse complement strand
CTTTGGTGTCGCTTCCTCACTAAGACACCCGGACCGGTCGCCGATGTCACACCTGTTCAGGAAGCTGGACCCGGGCGCAGAGGCAGCGGTGACACATTCGCGCGGAGTTCGTGTTGAAGGATCGAAAGACAAACAACCCTCTGGAGACACGAATGAATCGACTGATGTTGACGGTAGTCCTCGCGATGAGCGCCTCGATGAGCCCTGCGGCTGAGTGGAGGCTCGGCGGCGTGTTCGGCGCGAACCTTGCCTCCCTTGATATCAAGGGCGTGCCCGACAACGAGAACAAACGGAGGACGAGCGGCGCGGTGGGCGCGGTCTTATCCCTGCGACCCTCTGATTCCTGGTCGATCGAAGTGCGGCCCGGCTACACCGGGGGCGGGGCGAAGGTCGTGGTGCAGGGCACCCAGGCGACATTCCAGGCGGGTTATCTGGACGTGCCCGTACTGCTTACGAAGGACCTGAGCTCGGGGAGCACTCGCCCCTACCTGCTCGCGGGCTTCGCGTTCTCGCACCTCTCATCGGCGAAAGTGAAACTCGCCACGGGGACGGTCGACATCAAGAACGACTTCGAGGGCTCGGACACAAGTTTCAGAATCGGCGCGGGGCTTCGGGCGTCGAAGTCGGCTGGCCAGCCCTTCATCGAAGTGGAGTACGCGCGAGGATCCAAGAATCTGAACTCGCAGGCGTCGGGGCTCGGCGCCGAGGTCGGAGCGATCCGGAATCGCGGCCTGCAGATCCGCGTCGGTTTCTCGGTCGGGCTGAACTGAAGAAGTAACAGCGAGGAGATTTTCGGGTGTTACATTCGATGGATGACCGGAGGAGGCCTCGATGTCGATGCGCTGTATCGCCGGTACGGGCCGATGGTCCTTCGCCGGTGCCGGTTTCTGCTGGGGGACGACGGTGCAGCGGAAAAGGTGGACCAGGAGGCCTTCGTGGGACTGTTCCGACACCGGGAAAGAATGACCGACGCTCACACTTCGAGCCTCCTCTACCGAATCGCCACGAATCTGAGCCTCAACCGGATTCGCGACCGAAGGCGGCACGCCGACCTGCCGGGCGACGATTTCCTCGATCGGGTCGCGCGACTCGACAATCTCGACGCCCCGGTTCTTCTCGACCGCCTCTTCAAGCGACAGCCGGAGTCCACGCGGACGATGGCGGTGCTCCATCACGTGGACGGCCTGACCCTCGAAGAGGTCGCTCACGAGTGTGGGATGTCGGTGTCGGGTGTGCGCCGGAGACTTCGGATCCTCCGTGACGCTCTCGAAAGTCTCGGCGGCCCCAGAACCTCCGCGGGAGAGATCTCATGAACCCGTCACCCCGTATCCCCGATTTGAAGCTGGAGCGGTATCTGCTCGGCGAGTTGACGGACGACGAGGCAGGCGTGATCCGGTCCGCGATAGACCGCGAAGCCGAGGTCCGAGCGAGACTCGCGGCGCTCGAAGCGTCGAACACCGAACTTCTGCAGGACCATCGCGTGGGTCCTTTCGTGGCTGCGGTGGACCTGAAGCTGTCCGCGCGCAGCCGTGGGAGGGCGATCGGACGAAGGACCTGGGTTCTGGCGCCAGCGGCCCTGGCTGCCGCGGCCTTGCTTTTTGTGCTTCGACCCAGCCCCACGTCGGATTTCGAATGGTCTGCCGCGAACGGGGAACAGGTCTCCGGAGACAGATTGAAGGGTGACGGGCCGCAGATCGTGGTGTTCTTGAAGGACGGCGCCGACGCCTCACGCCTGCTTGCGCAGGGGGCCAGGGCGCGGAGCGGCGATGTGGTCCAAGTCGCGTACAGGGGTGTCGGGGAGAACTTCGGCGTGATCATTTCTCTCGATGGCCGCGGCCACGTCACGCGGCACTTCCCATTGAGTGGCGAAACCGCCACGCGGCTCCGCGCCGGTGGACTTGTGCCCCTGGACTCAGCCTACCGGCTTGACGATGCACCACGAGGGGAGCGGTTCTTTCTCGTGACTTCCAATGATGAGTTCCCGGTGGCCGGTGTGCTTGCCGCCGCAAGCCGTCCCGGGTTGGACCCTCTTCGGGATGACCGCCTGCCGATTGGCCCGCATCTTGCTCAAGCCAGCTTCTTATTGAAAAAGGACTAAGTCCCCGATGAGCCTCCTTCTGTCTCTTGCACTAATCGTCGCCAGTCCCCCCTCGCCCGACCTCGGCGCCGCCACCACCCGCCCTCCCTCGCTGAGGCGGCTTGCCCTGGTGGCGGGAGCGAACCGGGCAGCCGAACGCCCGTCACTTCGATACGCGGTGCGCGATGCCGAGCGCTTCACGCGCGTGATGACCGCCATGGGCGGCGTGGCCCCTTCGGACGCCACGCTCCTCAAGGAGCCCAACCCGAAAGCCTTCATGGACGCACTTGCGACACTCTCTTCGAAGGCCGCCGAAGCGCGGCGCTCGGCCGCGCGCGTCGAAGTCCTCGTCTACTACTCGGGACACGCCGATGAACACGGGCTGATGCTCGGCGCCGAGCGGCTTGGCTATGCGGAGCTGAGAGCCGCGATCCGCAAGATGCCGGTGGATGTGGGCATAGCAGTCCTCGATGCGTGCGCCTCGGGAGCGATCACACGACTCAAGGGAGGCCAGGCGTATCCCGCTTTCATGAGCGATGCGTCGATGGATGTCCAGGGTTATGCGTTTCTCGCCTCGAGTTCGGAAGGCGAAGCGGCACAGGAGTCGGATCGTCTCGGCGGTTCCTATTTCACCGGAGCGCTCATCACGGGAATGCGCGGCGCGGCCGATGTGTCAGGCGACGGCCGGGTCACCCTCGGCGAGGCCTATCAGTTCGCATTCAACGAGACACTCGCCCAGACCACGACGAGCCAGGGCGGTGCGCAGCATCCCTCCTACGACATCAAGATGGCGGGGACCGGAGACGTGGTTATGACCGACGTGCGGAAGATCTCCGCGAGCCTGATCCTGGGTTCGGAATACGACGGGCGTTTCTACGTGCTCGACGCGTCGCAGCATCTCGTGGCTGAGTTGCAGAAGTCCGAAGGCCGCGCCATCGAGCTGGGTCTCGAGCCGGGTGAATACCGTGTCTATTACGAACAGTCCGAGAAGCTGATGTCCGCGCCGCTCAAGCTCGCCGAGGGACAAAGACAAGAGCTCGTGCGCGGCGGACTTCGGCCAGCCAAGCGGCTGCCGACGCTACGGCGTGGAGGCGCCCTCGAGACTTCCGGGCCTCATCACCGGAATCGGATCGAAGGAATGGGCGGTTTTCTCGGCGGAGGTATCTCGGTGCAGGGCTCGCAAACCGAGATTGGCGGCGTCGCCTGGGGGACTTCATTCCTGCACTGGTTGAAGCCTTCTCTCGCAATCGAGCTCGGCATGGTCGACTACGGCGGGAAAGTACTCGACTTGCGCACCAGTGTCTTCGTCGGATCAACCCGCGGCGGTCTGGTTGGCGGCCGCTATTACCCGGACGTGCGCGGATCGTTGCGGCCATTCGCGACCGCGAGCGCGGGCCTCTTCGACGATGTGGGGATCAAGGTCGGCGCGGCGGGGAAGGGTCTCGGCGTCGGTGGCCAGGCGGGCTTCGGCGCTGATTTGTATCTCGGGCGAAGGCTCAGCGTTTCCGGGCAGGGCGTGTTCGGCATCGTCTCGGGCCGCAAGGGCCAGTTCGACCTGCGTCTGGCCGGCGGCTGGAACTTCGGGGGCCGCCCGAAGCGATGATCGAACGCGCGAGCCTTGCCGGACTTCTGACGCTGGCCCTTGTCGCGTGCGGAGGCGCCGCCGCCGGTCCGGCAAGCCCTACCTCGACGGTTTCATCGACTCCGACATGCCCGGCCGCCAGCGCCTGGGACGGAACACAGTGCCGGGTTTACGCCGAGCGCATTTCCGCCCGGGCGCCCACACCCTTCATCGAGAACGGTCGGCCCGTCACCCTCGAGGTGATCCTCTACCGGCCGCTCGGCGCGGGGCCTTTTCCGACGGTCATGTTCCACCACGGTTCCACCGGCGATGGCACGGACCGCTCTCTCTTCACCGTGACCTTCACGAACGAGAACATCGCGCAGTTCTTCACGTCGAGGGGCTGGCTTGTGGCCTTCGCCCAGAGACGCGGCCGGGGCGCGTCGGATGGCCTCTACGACGAGGGATTCACGCCCGATCGGTCTCGATATTCCTGTGTCCACTCGATCACGCTGGCGGGTTTCGAGCGCGCGTTGTCGGACATCGACGCCGCAGTGGCTTACGTCTCGAGTCGACCCGACGTCAACCCCACCCGGCTTGTGAGCGCCGGCGCCTCACGCGGCGGCGTCCTCGCCCTGACCCATGCGGCCGAGAGACCCGGCGTGTTCCTGGGCGCTGTGAACTTTGTCGGAGGCTGGCTGGGCGAGGGTTGTCCGGCGCCGTCGGTCAACCCTCTGCTGTTCGAACGGGCCGCGCGTTTTCCATCCGACACGATCTGGATGTACGGCGAGAACGACACCTTCTACAGCATGGCCCACAGCCGGGGAAACTTCGCAGTGTTCACCAACGCCGGGGGCAGAGGCACATTCAACGCCTACACGCGAGCCACCGGACTGAACGGACACAACATCTTGAACGACCCCCATCTCTGGACGGGGCACCTGCAGACCTTCATGGATTCGATTGGGCGTTAGCGGTAAACGCAAACCGGCAACGCCTCGTATCGTCTCGCCCACACTTCACTCAAGGAGACGAGACAACATGCGTTTGACCTCTGCCTTTGCCGCCACCGCCCTGGCCCTCGCACTCGGCGCCGCAGCGGCCTTTGCCCAGACCGCTCCCGCGGACGACGAAGCCGGCGTGCGCGCGGCCCTTCAGCACTACCTCAACGGCCACGCCACCGGCGATCCCGAGGAGTTCCGGAAGGCCTTCCATCCCGACGCCCGCATGACCTTCGTTCGGGAAGGGAAGATCACGATCACACCGATCAGCGAATACATCGCCCGCGCGAGCGGCAAGGCTCCGGCCGACGAAGGAAAACGCGCGCGCAGAATCACGAGCGTCGAGGTCGTCGGCAATGCCGCGTTCGGACGAATCGAACTCGACTACCCCACCACGTTCTTCGTGGACTACATGTCTCTGCTCAAGGAGAACGGCCGCTGGGTCATCATCGCCAAGAGCTTCCACGCCGAGCCCAAGAAGAAATAGCCCCCGGACTCTCTCAGAGTCCGGAGGCCGGGCGGTGCGGTCGGCCTACTGAATGCCGAGTTCGCGCAGGAGGTGCTGCGCGCCTTCCACCTCGCTCATGATCCACAGCATGTAACGCGCGTCGACGTGGATTGAACGAGTGAGGATGGGATCGAAAACGTAGTTCGAAGCCACGGTTTCGTACGTGCCATCGAACAGCAGGCCCACCAGGTCACCCTTTGCGTTCAGAGTAGGCGATCCGGAGTTGCCGCCGGTCGTGTCCACGGTCGAGAGGAAGTCCACGGGGACATCCTTGAGGTTCGGGTCGATGAACGGGCTGCGCTTGCCCGCGCGCAGGGCCCGGATGGCCTCGCGCTGGCGCTCGGGTACATTGAATTCTCCCGAACCGATGTGCTTCGCGGCCACTCCCGCCACGGTGGTGAAGGGCTTCCACACCATGCCGTCCCGCGGCTCGACGCTCTTCACCTGGCCGTAGGTCACGCGCAGTGTGCTGTTGGCGTCGGGAGCGGCAAGACCACCGGCCTGAGCCAGGACCGCCTCCATATAGCGGGGCCGCAGGCGCAGGTTGGCGCCTTGCCGCACCTTACCCACTTCGCGAGCCTCTTCGACCATGGGGTGCAGTGCTATGGCGAGTTTCACGAAAGCGTCACCGGTGGCTTCGATGTCGGCCTTCGACTTCTCGAAGAGGCTCATGCGGAAGGCCAGGTCGCCCATCCTCGTGCCGGCATACAGGGAGTCAAGGCAGGCATCGATCGATCGGGCCGATTCGTCCTTACTCATTCCCGGCTTCAATCCGGCGAGGGCATCGAGCGGAGCGATCCGCTGCTCAGCGGGAAGCGCGGCGGCACGGGCCATGGCCCAGCGGAACAGGCCGCGGTCGAGGGTGGCGTCGAGCGACCGCTGAGCCCGCTCCTGGCCTTCCTTGATGCGGATCCAGTCGCGTTCCTGGAAGCCCGAGTCGCGCTCCATGTCGGGCTTGGGGCGCTCGCCGGCGAGGCGGTAAAGGGACTGGGCCGAAGCGAGGTAAGTGGATGCGCCGGCCAGACCATTGAGGACGTTCCCGCGTTCGCGGGTCTTCTCCGCCTCGGCCTGCAGGGCGTGGAGAGCGGGGAGGATCTCGCCGTACTTCGCCTTGCGCGATGGATCGGCGTCGATCCAGGCGACCAATCCGCGTTCCTTCTTTTCCTTCACTCCGAGGGCGCCGCCCTTGAGCAGGCCTTCGAGCATCCCCTTCTGATTGGTGAGGCCGTTGTTCAGTCCGCGGACACGCGCCGCCGCCTTGATGGCGAGTTCACGGTTGTCCCTGGTGATGGTCTCGAGCAGGGCGATCTGCTCCTCCGCGAGGCGTATGGAGAGCGGCATCCCCCAGTTGGTCATCTCCTTCACTTCGGCAAAGGTCTGATAACGCTGGGTCCGGCCCGGATAACCGACAACGAAAACGAGATCGTTCTCCTTGAGACCTTCGGTCGAAACCTTCAGCCAATGCTTCGGCTTGTAGGGCACGTTGTCCTTCGCGTAAGGCGCGGGCTTGCCATCGGGCCCCACGTAGGCGCGCAGGTAACTCCAGTCGACGGTGTGACGCGGCCAGCGCCAATTGTCCGTCTCGCCGCTGAAGTTGCCGATATCCGCGGTGGGAGCGTAGACGAGCCGCGCATCGCGGTTCCCGAGCTGGGCCATCTCGAAATACTTGTGACCCTCGAAGAAGG
>CAZBTT010000235.1:0-675 GCA_964494295.1 uncultured Acidobacteriota bacterium | reverse complement strand
TGTCCGCCCTTCTCGCAAGCGGCAACCTTCTCCTTGACCCGGCGTTCCATGAGATCGAAGCGATGACGGTCCGTCGCCTTCGCATCGATGCCACCGGTGATCTGGCCGGTCACATCGGTGACCGATGTGGTCACGAACACCCGCGCGGTCGGGCCGCCGGAGAGTTCCTCTTCGCGTGTCTTCGCGAGATACCCGTCCTGCAGGAGGTTCCGCTGGGGCGTTGAGTTGAATTGAAGCGGACCGGTGACGCAATGATGGTTGGTCACGATCAGACCATCGGGCGAAACGAAGGAAGCGGTGCAGCCGCCGAGCGACACGATCGCGCCCATGGGCTGTCCGGTGAGGTCGGCGAACGACTTCGGATCTCCGGTGAATCCCATGGCCTTGAGGCGGGCCGCGAGTTCGGGAATCTGCTGCGGCATCCACATGCCCTCGTCGGCGCGGGCGAGCATTGGAGCGGAGAGCAGGAATGGGACGGCGAGGAAGACGGCGGGGCAACGCGTGAGTTTCAAAGGAATCTCCTTAACAAAAAAAGGACCGGCACTTGTGGTGCCGGTCCAGGTGCGATGGGCCAATCGCTGACATGAGCGGTCAGCCTGCGACTCTCCTAGAAGCGGTAAGAGAGCTTGCCGTACACGACGTTCGCCTTGTAGTTCCCGTCGTTCGACTTGAGGA
>CAZBTT010000234.1:0-7646 GCA_964494295.1 uncultured Acidobacteriota bacterium | reverse complement strand
CGCCCTGCGCATCCTTGACAACTCCTTGAATGGAGCCGCTCTGCTCCTGCGCAAGAGTTGGTTGTGCAAAGGTGAGAATCAACAAACTGAACAGCAGTAATTTCAATCGCGTCATAGCGCTCCTACCCTGAAGGTTGTCGTCGTGGGTGACGCTTCACTCGTCCAATAGAGCGAACGCGCTGAACCCGTTTTACCGATCCTAACCCTTAAGTAGGAGGAAAAAACGGACTGCTTCAGATTTTTGAAGTTCTATCTGTTGAACAGCAAAGGTCCAGGCGGACCGGGTCCGGCGTTCAACGAACGCGGTCGGCGAGGTCTGCCCCCAGCCTTTCGGCCTCAGCCCTGGCCGAGGAGGGGGCAACCACCACGATCTCGATGCCCCGCAAGCCGCTGACCCCCACTCTCGAGAGGGCGATCCAGTCGGAGGGTCCTGCCCGGGCCGCCTGGGTGCGAAGGGAAGGAAGAGTCCGCGCCGCGGTCTGCTCGTCGGTCTGGGCCTCCGTTACCTTGTAAGTCAAGGAAAAAGGCGAGGCCGGCCCGGCCTCGATCTCCAGAACCGTGACGCCATCGAGCCGCCGCTCCGAAACATTGAAACCGGTGGGAATGGGAAGGGACAGATCACCGACACGTCGCTCCGCCCCGATTTCGGGCACGCTCATGGTTCGATCCGCCCGTTGCGTCACCGAGGTGACGCCGACGCCGAGGAGCACCATCGCGGCCACCGCGAGCCTCAGCGGTCCCTTGCGCGCTGGTCGCGCGTGATCCTCCCGATTCCGCCTCACTACACCAAGCGCCAGCACCGCGCCGGTGATGAAGCCGCCGGCGTGCGCCGCCATGTCGATCCCGGGAATGAACGAGATCATCACGTTCAGAAGCAGGGTCGCCAGGACACCGTTGCGAAGGGGACGGGGCACGGGCTGAGGCAGGATGTCCTTGCGGAAGAAGATGAAGCTGGTGAAGGCGCCCAGCAGGCCGAAGATGGCGCCAGAAGCGCCGGCGGAGATGCTGTCGCCATTCACCATGAGCGAAGTCAGCGACGCTCCGAGGGCGCTGCCCGTCCAAAGGGCCAGGAACCTCCAGGGCCCGACCAGGAACTCGATGGGCGCGCCGAGCGACCATTGCGCCCAACCGTTCATGGCCAGGTGGAGAAAGCCGAAATGCAGGAAGGGCGCGGCGATGAGGCGCTGCCACTCGCCGTCCAGCACCGCGGCCTGATGAATGGCGCCCATCCGGTAAACGACCGAGAGCGCTGCGCCGACGCCGCGGATCGAGTCGCGGCTGATCGCGATTTCGATCGCGAAGCACACGAGGATCGCGACGGTGAGCGCCGACGTGACGACGCCGCGAAACGCTGGAGTCGATCGTCGCTCGCCGTCGATATCCTCAGCCACGAGGCTGCGGGCGGTATCGAAGCCAATGGTCGGAAACGCTCCCTGCTTCAGATCCGTCTCGAGCCGATCGAGCGCGTTTTCGACGATGAGCCGCGGGGCCGCGGTCTTGAGACCTCGCCTCGCCTCGCGCAGCCGGCCGGAGTCGTCGATATGGAGCGCGCGCATGGGAGAGGCGGCAAGAAACGCGTCGCGCGAAAAATCCTCGCCGCCACCCACCACCACCAGGGTAGCGGTGCTATCAGCCTGATGACGTGAAGCGGCGGCACGAAGACCCGGCAGGTCGGCGTCGCGGCCGAAGGCGAGGGCTGGGTAGAGGACAAGTCGCCCGCACGCCCCGTCGCGATCGAGGATGACCGCCGAACCCTCCACCGAGGCGATCCGCGTATCGGCCCGCAGAAAACCGCGGTCCGAGATGAGCGCGTGCAGGAGTCCTTCGGTGAGACGGCCCGCGAAAATGTTCTGCTGTCGGAACGACGGACGTTCCCGGCCCGCGATCCTCCCGGGCAGGAACCTGAAGCCCACAAAGGCGGCGAGGAGCACAAGGACGACGAGGGTGGAAGACATCGAGACCTTGCAGTCTATGAGCGGGGGTCGAGTCCTCTTCAGTTGGAGATGGGATACTTGTGCACCAAGACAATGCGACGAACCAAGATCGTGGCCACGATTGGCCCTGCCT
Source organism: uncultured Acidobacteriota bacterium (assembly GCA_964494295.1). Lineage (GTDB taxonomy): Bacteria > Acidobacteriota > Vicinamibacteria > Fen-336 > JAGNNV01 > JAGNNV01. Next base: position 5,579 of record CAZBTT010000234.1, on the reverse strand, counting down.
CATCCACCGAAGCCGTTCTCGATCAGCTCATCGCCGCGGGCGCCACGGTATTCCGGCTCAACTTCTCCCACGGCTCCCACGAAGATCATGCCCGCACGTTCAACCTGATCCGCACGATCGCGAAGCGGCGGGGCGACGCGGTGGCGATCCTGCAGGATCTCTCCGGGCCCAAGATCCGCACCACCAAGGTCGCCTTGCCTGAAGGCATCGTCCTCGAGACGGGACGGACGCTGGTGATCACCAACGACGAAACGGTGGTGGGCACGCCGGAACGGATCGGCACGACGTACGAGCCGCTCCCCCGGGACGTGAAGCCCGGCGACACCATCCTTCTAGACGACGGCAACCTGGAGCTTCGGGTGCTGGGAACGACGGAGCACGGCGTCAGCTGCGAAGTGATCCACGGCGGCATATTGAAGTCGAACAAGGGAATGAACCTGCCCGGGGTGTCGTTGTCGATTCCGGCCCTTACCGAGAAGGACCGCGCCGACCTTGCTTTCGGCCTTTCGCTCGGCGTCGACTTCGTGGCCCTTTCGTTCGTGCGCCGCCCGGAGGACCTGCGCGAAGCGAAGGATCTGATCCGGACCCTTGGGGGAGACGCGCCGCTGATCGCCAAGATCGAAAAGCGCGAAGCCATCGACAACCTCGAGAACATCCTGGAAGAAGCGGATGGCGTGATGGTCGCGCGCGGCGACCTCGGCGTCGAACTTTCGACCGAAGAGGTCCCGACCCTTCAGAAGCGAATCATCGCCATGGCGAACGCCGCGGGAAAACCGGTGATCACCGCGACCCAGATGCTCGAGAGCATGATCGACCGGGCGCGGCCGACGCGCGCCGAGGCCTCGGACGTGGCGAACGCGATCCTCGACGGGACCGATGCGGTGATGCTCTCCGCGGAAACCGCCTCGGGACACTTCCCGGTGGAGTCCGTGGAAACCATGGCCCGGATCGCCCACTACACCGAGGAGAACGACGAATTCCAGAGTCCGGTGCGGCTCGCGGGCTCGTCGGGGTCTGCAGTGGGGCGCGCCCTGGCCCGCGTGGCTTCGCTCGTGGCCCTCGAACTCCAGGCGCCCTGGATCATGGCGTTCACGGAGACCGGATCGACCGCACGCCACGTTTCGGGGTTCCGGCCGCGGGCCCGGATCGCGGGCATCACGCCATCCGAGAAGGTGCACCGACGCCTGGCCCTCCACTGGGGAGTGATCCCCATCCTGCTGCCGACGGTCAGCGACACCGACGGCCTGCTCCTCGCGGGCGAACAGGCCTTGCGCTCCGCTGGACTGATCGCCACGGGGGACCGGATCATCATCCTGGCCGGGCAGAGTCATACCGCGGGCGCCACGAATCTCCTAAAAGTCCAGACCATCGGCTGAACCAAGAAGAACGGCCGCTCCAGTTCGGAGCGGCCGAGGTCTGACCTGCGGAGGCTTTGAAGACTAGGGAGTGACGCCCGGGCGCAAGGTCATGGACAGGCCCGCAACGACGCCCCACTTGCCCTGGAAATCAACCAGACCGCGACGGCCTGCGATGAAGAGTTTCGTCTCCTTGCCGAAGAGGTCGCGCTGGTACTGGATGCCGGCCCGCGCCTCGCGCTTGGCGATGGCGCCGGGAACACCGTCGCCCAGGTAGCCGCCGACATCGCCGAACGCCTCGATGCTCTCCGTGACCTTGTAAGCAAGGGAGCCGGAGAGCGAGACGAAGTCGCGCTGCTCATGCTGGCGCAGAGGTTCGTCCTGGATCGAGAGACCCGCCTTGCCCGAGACCGTCATTTTTTCGGTCTTGTAGCCGACGATGAGACCGCTGTCGAGACGGATCGTGTTGGGACCGAGTCCGTTGCCGAAGCTCGTGTTCGGCAGGGTCACTTCGAACTGAAAAGCGACGGCCGGCGACACCGATACCTCACCCTTCTTGAGGCCGAGTTTCGCGCGCAGGGTGGCATCACCGAAGTCGGAGATGGTGTCGTTGTAACGGGGATCCTTGATAGCAAAGGTCTGGGCGTTGAATTCCGCGGTGAACTCCGCGCGTTCCGATGGCACGTAGCTCAGGCGAAACACCGGGCCGTCGACGCGGGTACGAAGCTGCAGGACCCCCTTCTCGGCGAAGCTCAGGTAGTTCGGCTCCTTGCCGATGGTCAGGCCGAAGACATCGAAGCCGACATGACCAGGGGCGGGAATGAACGCGCTCGGGGTCAACATGGGACCGGTCTGGGCAGCGGCGTTCGACGAGAGGGCCGCGAACGCGGCCACGGTAACGAATCGGCGGAGAAGGCGCAAAGGGGTGTTCCTCTGAAGCAGTTTTGATTTTCTTGGCGTGGAGGCCGTGGCGGGCCTGTTCTCGGGCGGTCGCTATACTCGCGACCTTGAGCACATCCAAGGGGGATTCTGGGCCGGCAGTCTACTCGAACCGCCGATTGAAGGCCGGGGTGCTGCTGCTGATCCTGGTCACCCTTCCCCTCGCCGGCCTCTTTGCTTTCTTTCTGTGGGTCTTCGTCCGGAGCAGTACCCTGGTCGACGGGCGGCTCGAGGAAGCGAGAAACCGGGTTCCCACGCGCGTTTACTCCCGGCCGGTTTCGATCCGTACGAACGATCGGATGAACCCCGAGGCCTTCGTCTCGATCCTCAACGCCCTCGCTTATCAGGACTCGGCCCTGCCGGAGCCCGGGCCCGGCGAGTTCCGTCTTTCCGAAAAGAGCATCCTGGTCCGGCCCCGCGCCGCGGCCCCCGCTCCGGCGCCCGGCGAGGGCCCCGAACCGCCTGCTGCTGAGCTGGTCGAGGTGGTCTTCGACACGAAGAAGAACGTGGGCGAGATCGTGAAGGCCATCAACCCCGTCCCCGCCGGTAAGGACCTGAAGGTCCTGACCCTCGAGCCCGCGCTGATCTCGTACCTCTTCGAGGGGGCCGAGCGGGAGAAGCGCCGTTTCGTGAAGTACGACGAACTTCCGCGGCACCTCGTCGAGGCGGTTCTCGCGATCGAGGACCGCCGGTTCTTCCAGCACCCGGGGTTCGATCCGTTCCGGATCGTGGGCGCCGCGCTGCGAAACCTCAAGCCCGGCGGCAATCTGCAGGGCGGAAGTACGCTCACCCAGCAGTTCGTGAAGAACTTCTTCTTGACTCCGGACCGGACGCCCAAGCGAAAGATCCAGGAGGCGGCGCTGTCTTTCGTCCTGGAGCGGCGGGCCTCCAAGAAGGAGATCTTCGAGCTGTACGTAAACGAGATCTACCTCGGCCAGGTGGGCTCCTTCAATATCAACGGCATGGGCGAGGCGGCGCGGGTGTTCTTCCAGAAGGACATCTCGAATCTCTCGGTCACCGAATCGGCGCTCCTCGCGGGCATGATCCAATCCCCCAACCCCTACAACCCCATGCGGCATCCCGAGCGTGCCAGGGGCCGTCGCAACGTGGTTCTTCGGGCCATGGCCGACGAGGGCTTCATCACGGCGGCCGACCTCGAGCGCCTGTCCGCCGATCCCATCGTGGTGAAATCGAGATCGAGCCCCGGCCTCGATGCTCCCTACTTCATCGATCTGGTGCGTCGCGACCTCAAGACCCGTTTCGGCGAAAGCGGGTTCCACAATCTCAAGGTCGACAGCACGCTCGACCTGCGCCTTCAACGCGTGGCCCAGGAAACGCTCGAGACGGGCCTCGCCGACCTCGACGCCAGACTGAAGCGCCCCGACGGGATGAAGCTCCAAGGCGCCCTCATCGCCCTCGACGTGAAGACAGGAGGCATCCTCGCTCTGGTCGGCGGACGCTCCTACACCCAGAGCCAGTTCAACCGGGCGGTGCAGGCGCAGCGTCAGCCCGGTTCCACCTTCAAGCCCTTCGTCTACTTGGCCGCTTTTGAAGCCACGCTCGACGATCCCGCCCTGCCGCCCATCACGCCCGCGACGGTGGTCGACGATTCGCCGTACGTCTTCTTCTACGAGGACAAGGAGTACATCCCGCAGAACTTCGAGGACGAGTACTTCGGACCGGTGACCCTTCGACGCGCGCTCTCGAAAAGTCTCAACGTGGCGACCCTCAAGGTCGCGGAGATGATCGGTTACGAGCGCATCGCGAGACTGTGGCGCGATCAGATGAAGATCTCGCGTTCGGTGCAGGCGGTGCCCTCGGTGGCGCTTGGTTCCTTCGAGGTGAGCCCCCTCGAGATGGCGACCGCGTACGAGGTGCTGGCCTCGGGAGGGTATCGGCGCGAGCCCTTCGCTCTGCTGCGCGCCTCCACCGGCGATGGCACGGTCTTTGACCTCGGCGGCAACTCTTCAGCGACGCGCGTGGTGCGGCAGGAAACGACCTACCTGGTCACTCGGATGATGGAAAGTGTTCTGAACGAAGGCACGGGCGCCGCGGCGCGCGGTTTGGGATTCTCGGCGGAGGCCGCCGGCAAAAGCGGGACCACGAACGACACCCGCGACGCCTGGTTCGCCGGCTACACGCCGGATATCGTCACCATCGTGTGGGTCGGCTATGACGACAACTCGCCCGTGAATCTTGCGGGCTCGCGCGCCGCTCTGCCGATATGGACCGAGTTCATGAAGTCGGCGGTGGCGGGCCTCGGCAACCGGGGTTTCCTGCCTCCCGAAGAAGGTGTGGTCTTCGTCAATATCGACAAGGCCACCGGACTTCGCGCCAACCGCAATTGCGGCAAGGTGTTCTCGGAGAGCTTCCTCGTGGGCACCGAGCCCATGGACGAGGCGATCTGCCAGCCTCCTGCGTAGGAGTCGCGCGTTTCGGGCGTGAACGCCGCGAGGGGGTACCCTCAAAGCGGGACCTCGCGTGAACTCAAAGACTATCGGCGTGGGTGTGGTGATCGTCCTGCTGGTGGGCGCCCTTCTCGTGTGGTTCATGGTCGCCTCGCGCGGACGGGCCCGCAACTTCCTCGACCCTGAAGGGCCGGTATTCACCGGGCCGCTGCCTGCCCACGCGGCGCCCCCCATCGGCCGCGGGTCACAGGGCCGCTTCTCGGTGGTCTCTTTCAATGTCCACTACGGCTACGCGACCGCCGACATCGTGCCCACCCTGCGCGCGAACGAGATGGCCGACGCGGACGTGTTTCTCCTGCAGGAGAGCAACGAGCGGACCGCCCGCGAGGTCGCGGCCGCCCTCAGTCTTGCCTACGCGTACTACCCCGCCAACGTCCATCCGACGAGCCGGGATCTCTTCGGGGTGGCGATCCTGAGCCGCTGGCCCATCACGGCGCATCGAAAGATCCTCCTCCCCGACCATAGTTATTTCGACGCCGCACGCAAGGCGGCCATGATCGCGGTGGTCGAGATCGAGGGCGTGCCGGTTCAGGTCGTGACCGCGCACCTGCAGTCGGGCATGCTGGCCCGCGGTTACTCGGCCCAACTGCGGAGCCTTCTCGGATGCGTCACCCGCGATGTCTGCGAAGGGGACAAGGCGCCCACGCCGCTGCCCCGCGCGAAGGCACTCGTGATCGGCGGCGACTTCAACACCTGGCACAGCGCCCTCGGGGACAGACTGGCGACCGCGATGTCCGGCGCAACGCTGGAGCCGGTCGAGGGCATTTTCGGGACCTTCTCCAAGTCCCCGGACCCCATCGCGGGGAAGTACACCTTC
>CAZBTT010000233.1:0-7675 GCA_964494295.1 uncultured Acidobacteriota bacterium | reverse complement strand
ATGCAACTCGTCGATGAACAGGATGACCTGACCTTCGGATTCGGTCACCGCCTTCAGAACCGACTTCAGGCGATCCTCGAACTCGCCGCGGTATTTGGCGCCCGCGACGAGGGCGCCCATGTCGAGGGCCACCACTTTGCGGCCGCGCAGCGATTCGGGGACATCGCCCGCGATGATGCGCTGGGCGAGGCCTTCGACGATCGCGGTCTTGCCGACGCCGGGCTCGCCGATGAGGACTGGATTGTTCTTGGTGCGGCGGGAAAGAACCTGGACCACGCGGCGCACTTCATCCGAACGGCCGATGACCGGGTCGAGTTTGCCCTTGAGAGCCGCGTCGGTGAGATCGCGCGAATACTTCGCAAGCGCCTCGTAGCGATCCTCGGCATGCGGGTCGTTTGCTTTTTCGGACCCGCGGATCTGCTGCAGCACCCCCGCGAGCTTGTCCCGGGTGATGCCGCGGCGCTTGAGGAGTTCGGCGCCGCGCGTGTCGAGCGAACTGAGGGCGAGGAGGAGATGCTCGGTGGAGACATACTGGTCCTTGAGCTTCCCTGCTTCCTTGACCGCGGCCTTGAGAAGGGCATCCACACGAGACGACATCACGGTCTTTCCCCCGGTCTGCCTGGGCAGGCTCTCGAGGATGCGGTCGACGTCCGTGGCCAGTTGCTGTGTATCGACGCCCAACCGTTCCAGGGCCGACGAGACGACGCCCCCCTGCTGATCGAGGGCGGACTTCAAGACGTGCTCCGGCGTGACCTCGGCATGGTCGGCGCCATCGGCGAGCGATTGCGCTCCCGCGATCACTTCCTGCGCGCGCACGGTGAATTGATCCTGTTTCATTGACGAAATCCTCCTCGAGTTTGCGAAGTGGATTTTACGAATACTAAGACGATCTTGTCAACAAATCTTATTGCGATACGATCATATTGCACACAAACATAATGTAATGATCGATTTATCTGTTTAAGCTTCGGACGCAACAAGCTGGCTTCGGTCGCTCGTTTGTCACTTCGGCCGGAGCGCGGGGGGTTGGGGGGCTGAGCACTTTGCGGCCCCCCAACTCAAAGACGACCGCGAGAGCGGCCGGGAGTCGAGCCGAAGAACGCCTTGTACGCGACCACAAAGCTCGCCGCGTTCGCGTATCCCACCTCGTGCGCCACCGACTCGAGCGAAAGCTCGGTGGACCGGAGGCGTCGCTCGGCGAGGCGCATGCGTGAGGCGGTCTGATAGTCGGAGAGCGTCATGCCGTACACGAGCTTGAAAGCCGCGCGAAGCTTCGTGCGGTTCATCGCGGCGAGACGGCCGAGTTCTTCAACGTCGTAGTGGCGCGCCGGGTCTTCCTCGATGAGGCTGCGAACATTCTCGAGGCGGGCCGCTTCGGCCGCGGTCGGACCCACGGCGCGGGGGATGGCCGCGCTCACGGTGTCGAGGGCCGAGGCGAGGAAAGCGATCGCCGTCGCCTCCGCGTGAATGTCGAGGAAGGGGGCAGGGAGCCTCAGGAGTTCGTCGAGACTCGACATGACCGACATGAGCCGGCCGGATACGCGGCTCTCCCGATGAAACGGCCGCTTCCCGAGGATGACGTCGCGAACCTGCGCGGGGAGGTTCTGGAGACGGTCACCGAGACGCGCCTTCAGCACCGAGGGCTTGATAACGATCGAGATCGACCGCTCCGGCGCGGTGCCGCTGCCCCGGATGATCTTGCCCTTCGGCTGGTAGATCAGGGCGAGGTCGAGGCCCTTGATGTCGACGCGATCCCGGCCGAGCTGGTAGGTCCGGTCCCCGCGGGTTATGAGGCCTACGCGAATGGAGATCCGGTCTTCGCGAACCCGGGTGTCGATCTGCGCGGCCTCGGTGTGGGGCGTCGAGCACATCGCGAACATCACGAGATCCCGGTTCGAGAACACAAGGAAGTCGGGAGGAACGGAACCCGCGACGCTCTCGGTGGGGATGGGAGCCTCCCAGCGGATGATCTCCATGCCGACGTCGCGCAGGTGCGCGCGAAACGTCTCGTGCTTGGGAGCGTCGCGGATCGAATACAGATGGCAGGGCATGTTTAGACAAGACTCCGGAACATGGCCGCAGCACTCGCGGGGCACGCGCCCTGGAACTCCGCAGAGGCTTTGAGGGCGGTGGGCAGCGCGTCGCGAGACACCGTGTGGAATTCACGGGCGGCGAAAAAAGGTTCGGCGGTAGTGGTGAGGAGCGAGACGCTCGTGGCCCCGAGTTCGCCCGCGCGGGCGATCGCGAAGCGGTACAAGGCGTCTCCCAGACCCTGGCCGCGCTGGTGCTTGTGAGTTGCCAGCGAGCGCAGGAGCGCCGCGGAGCCATGAATCTCGAGCGCGACCGAGCCTATGACCCTCGAAGAGTCCGCAGGGTCGAGGGCCACCCAGGTGGTGCGCCAGTGGTCGGCGAGGCCCGCCGCGGGCAGGCCGCAATCCGCAAGCAACGCGAGCACGGCCGGACGCTCGGACTCCTCGCATGCCCGGATCACCTTGGGCATGCGCTCAGTCCAGTCATCGACCGCCCTCAACACGACGCGATTCTATCCGCCGGGATGAGGCAGGCGTCATGCGGGACCGCGCCCTGAACTTAGACTGCCGACATGATCCGTTTGGGATTCCTCTCCAGTGTGCTGCTGGTCGGCGCTTTTGGAATTTCGTCAGCGGCCGAAACGCCGTCGATCCTCGTCGGAAAGATCGTGCGCGCGGACATGCGGAAAGCTCCCTACGCCGACTGGTATGACCGGCAGTATTCGGGATACCAGCCGGCGAAGGAACTCGTCGAGAAGCTCAAGGCCCCGCTCGCAGGGGTGTCGATCGAGACGTACTTCGGGACATGGTGCGGCGATTCCCGCCGCCAGATCCCCCGCCTCCTGCGGTTGCTCGATGCCGCGGGCTTCGACGAGAGCCGTCTCACCATGACCGGGCTGTCGGACCGGTCGATGGAGTTCAAGAAGGCCCCCGGAAATCCCGAAGCGAAACGCCTGATTCACCGCACTCCCACGATTGTTCTCCTCCGCGCGGGAGTGGAGATCGGTCGGATCGTGGAAACCCCCGAAGTGTCACTCGAGGCCGACCTCCTCGCGATCCTCGAAGGTCGCGGACCCACTCCGAAGTACGGAGCCGAGGCATGGATTCATCAACTCTTCTCCGGACGGACGGCCGCCGAGGTGGAGAAAGCCCTCGAATCCGCCGAACCGGAGATCTTGAAGCGAAGCGACCCGGACTCGCTCTCGCACTACGCTGAATACGACCTCCTGCGAAACGGCCGCGCCCGCGAAGCGAAGGCGCTTCTGGATCTGCATCTCAAGTTGAATCCGCGGTCGGTGGCCGGCCACCTTCTACTCTCCGACGCCCTGGTCTCCCTTGGACGCAATGCGGATGCCCTCGCGGCCGCGGAGCGGGCGCTCGCGATCGAGCCTTCGAACACCCGCGCCCAACGCGCTGCCGCGAAGCTGCGCGAGTTCTGATCCTCAATTCGGCGGGAAGATCAGGGGAAGCGCCGCTTCCGACGTGAAGATGCAGCGGGCGTTGTGCCCGCAGAGCGGGACGATAGTCACGGTGTGCTTCGCGCCGAACTTCTCGTTCACTCGCCTGGCAAAGGCCTGCCCGCGGGCAAGGCGCGTAGGTCCCTGGGCCATGGCGGGGCAGGAACCGTCGAACCCTGCGAGAGGAAGGATGTCGAGTTCGCCGAGGAGGACGGTCGTCGGGCGCGACGCCATCTGCTTCCTGATCTGATCGTCGGTCTGCTTCGCCGAATAGCCGCTTCGGTTGTTGAGGCCGAACGGCCATTGATCCCAGGTCGCGCAGTTTCGCGCGTCTCCAAACGGGCGGAAGGGCGGCGCGTCCGCAGGGGCCTCGGGAATGTACCCCGGAGCGTTGGCGGTCAGGGCATAGGCCGCGATGGTCGGCCGCGCGTCGTCCGGGTAGGCGTAGCTCGAGGGATTCGAGATGACGTAGGTGACCGGCACGCCCAGTGTGTCATGCACCTGGTTCGTCATCTCGTACCGATTCACCACCTGCCCCCCCGCGGAATGCCCAGCCACCACGATGGCCTTGAGGTTCGGAAATACGTTCTTGCGCGCCACCTTGCGCAGGATCTCGTCGACGAAGTCGAACGACGTCAGCAAGGGGTGCGTGATCGAGGGCCCACCCGAGCGCCAGGTGTTGCAGTGCCAGCTGATTTCGTTCTCGCCCAGCGCGTCCTGGCATCGCGTCCCGTCGTTGCTGGCCATGCGCGGCGAGATGACGAGCGTGTTCTCCAGGGCGCTTCCGAGGAAGGCGGCCGCGGTGGCGGAACGGAAGTAGTTGTCGGCGTCACGCCCGGCCCCGTGGATCAGGACGAAGACGCGGGTGATCGCTGCGTTCTTCACGTCGAGCGGATACGTTCGATAGACGAGCGAGCGCTGGGGTCCGCCGCCGAGTGTGACCCACTCCGCGCACTCGGGCGAGGCCGTCGTGCAGGGGGCCGCGGATGCGGAGGCGGCGAGGACGGTGAGGGCGAGCAGGGCGAAGCTGAGGCGAATCATGAGCGTCTCCTTCCGGGTTCTCCGAAAGCTTAGCGGCGCTTCGGTCCGCCGGCGGATCTCAGCCCTGAGGGGGCGGTGTGATCGCGTCGGTGAGCGGTCCCGCGAGTTCGTCGTAGACGCGGTGGAGGTACCAGGAGACAAGGTAGAGATCGAACTGCTGGTTCATCCGCGGGTCGTCTCCGGTGATCCGCGTCCGGAGTTTTTGAAGTGCGGGAGAAATCGCGGCGATCGCCTCTTTCGGGGTGAGACCTTTCGCGCGGGATTCCTTCCCGTGTCGAAGCAGTTCCCGAAAGACCTCCATGGTCGAGTGAAGGAGGGTCTCGTCGCGAAGAGGCTCGCCATGGCCGGGAATGATCACGTCCGCGTCGAGCGCGTCGATCTTCTCGAGTGTGTTGAGCCATCCCGTCGGGTAGACGCCGAGGGCGAAGCCCACGGGATTCACGAGCAGGTCGCCTGTCACCACGATCCTCTCCTTCGGCAGGTACAAGAACGCATCCCCGGGTGTGACCGCCCGGCCATGGTTCAGGACGCGAATCTCGCGCTCTCCCAGATGGATCGTGAGACTGTCGCCGAAGGTGACATCCGGAAACGTATGGATCACAGAGCGCTTCTGGTCGAGAAAGAAGCGGCCCGTGGAGAGCGCGGACTTGAGCCGCGCCAGATTCGCGGGGGGCGGTGTGGTCGCCTCGGCAGCGGCGATGCGCTTTGCCAGATCATCGAGGTAACCCGGAAGCTGCTCTTCGATTCCCGGCCGGTTGAACGCAAGGGCCGGCCCCATCATCATTTCCCGCGTCTTCTCATGGCCGATGACGCGGACGTCGGGAAAGGCGCGACGATAAACCTCGGTGCCGTACCAGTGATCCCAGTGCCAGTGGGAGTTCACCACGTACCTCACCGGCTTGTCGGTCAACTTGCGGATCTCGGCGAGAACCGCCTCCGCCGCGGCCTTCGTGCCGTTGGTGTCGAACACGAGGACGCCCTCGGACGAGAGGATCGCGACCGAATTCCCGTCGAAGCCGACGTCGCCATAGGGCGGAGTGACGAAGACGTACACCCCTTCCGCGGCCTGGATCCGCTTCGGCGGCTCGTGTGACTGGGAAGTCGCATTGGAAGCCAGGACCATCAAAAGAAGGGCCGCGAGCGCTCGTGGTTTCATCATGCCCCGTTGTTAGCAAGCCGCGTGCCCGCGCGGCACCCTGCGAAACCGAGAACTAAACTTGGCCCATCGTGGCCGACATGCGACGCCTCCGCCCGTGGCTCACCTTTGGATTGATCCTCCTGATCGGGGCGATCGTCTTCAGGCTGGTCGCGGGATACGCGGAGAGCAGGATCGCCGCGCGGATCGAAAGGGAAGCGAAGAAGCTCGGGATCGGCGTTCGATACTCTGAACTCCGGGTCGGTCTGTTCCCGCCTTTCCGCATGTCCGATGTCGTGGTCGAAGAACCAGGCAAGGCGACGGTTCGGATCGAGCGGCTCTCCATTCATCCGCGCATCCGCGGGTCGAAGGGCTTCGGCCTTCTCGCGCGCGTGGCGCTTGGCGAGATCACCCTCGCCCTTCCCGCGGAGTTCGAAGCACGAGTGAAGCCAACCAGCTGGGAGGTGGATCGCAATTCCGCACTGCTCGAGACACCGGTGGGGGGCTTGAGCTTCATCAAGGGGTCGAGTCCGCGCGGACGCACGTATGACCTGCGGGCCCGCGACCTGAGCCTCGACGCCCTCGGCGGGATCGCGGTGGAAGGCGCGGTATCGAAAAACCTCGGGGTGGTGAATGGCGGCGTTCATGCCGAGGGCGATCCGCGCCGCGACTTCCAGGCGACCTGGCGCTTCGCGGGTTTTGGGGGCGAAACGAGCGGAAGTCTCATCGTACTCCCCGGCACGCCCGAGCCGAAGACACAGCTTCAGGCCTCGATGAAGGACCTCGATTTCGGCCACGTCCTCCGCTCGCTCGGGCTCGAGGTCTCCGAATCACCCGACTCGCTTGGTTCGCTCTCCGGCACATTGAGCGCGAGCGGAATGCTGAGCGACCCCGCGAGCCTCGACGTGATCCAGGACCTGCGTTTCGTGGCGCCAAAGAAGAAGCCCGCGGAGGTTCTCCGGGTCCGCGGCGAATTCACCCATCACGTCACCACGAACTCGGGCGCGCGCAGGTCGATCGAGGTCTCCCCCGCCTCGCCCGATTTCATCGCCTTCGGCGACGTGCCGCCGCTCTTCATCCGCGCCCTCCTGATCGCTGAGGACTCCGCCTTCTTCTCACATCCCGGCATCGACCTGACCGAAATGCCGAGAGCCATCGCCATCAACATGGCGCGGGGCGGCGCGTTCCGGGGCGCTTCGACCACCCCCCGGCAGCTGGCCAAGAACCCCTACCTCACCCGAGAGAAAAGCCTCCAGCGGAAACTCCGCGAGCTTTCCTATTCGTTTCTCCTCGAATCGACGCTCGGAAAGCAGCGCATCCTCGAGGTCTACCTCAACATCATCGAGTGGGGACCGGGCCTCTACGGTTTGAGACCAGCGGCCCGCCACTACTTCGACAAGGAACCGTACGCACTCTCGCCGAGAGAGATCTCCTTCCTGGTCACACTGATTCCGGGACCGATCAAGTACCAGGGATCGATCCGGGACGGCGAGGTGCGACGAGGATTCGACACGATGGTCAACAACCTGCTCGTGAAACTCCGCTCGGTGGACGCCATCTCCGAGGAGGAATACGAAGCAGCCCGCGCGGAAACGCTGCTCTTCCGGGGACAGCCGCCGCCCGAATTCGAAATCCCCGAGGCGCCGATCGGTCAGTGAGCGCCGTGCATCACCTGGATCTTGTGGATGAGCCAGGATCCGCCTCCCCGAGCCGCAGCCACAACCAGCAGGACGGCGATCAGGATCAGGATGAGTGTTGTAGTTCTGCGCATGGTCATTCGAACCCCAGAGCTTCCCGAACCGGCGCTCGCGACGCGTTCCAGGCGGGAATGAAGCTCGCCAGAGCACTCAGGATCAGCGACACCACGAACCAGATCGCGAGGCCGCTTGGGTCGAAGAGGAAATTCAGGCCGCTGCGGAACATCGCACGAGCCACGAAGGCTCCCAGAAGGCGGCTGAGCGGTCCGGCGATTACCGGCGCGATGAAAAAGCCCACCACACCGAACGCGAGCG
>CAZBTT010000232.1:0-7690 GCA_964494295.1 uncultured Acidobacteriota bacterium | reverse complement strand
TTCGAGCTTCAACTTCGCGCCGGGCCTGCCCATCCTGCATTCGCCCGACCTCGTCAACTGGCGGATCATCAATCACGCGCTCAAGCGTCAGGTCCCCGAGGACGTGTTCCGCGTACCTCAGCACGGGAAAGGCTGCTGGGCTCCGTCCTTCCGCTTTCACCAGGGCCGTTACTGGATCTATTACCCGGATCCCGACTTCGGCATCTACGTCATCACCGCCTCGGACCCCGCGGGTGAATGGACCGCCCCGGTTCTGGTCAAGGGCGGCAAAGGACTGATCGATCCCTGCGCGCTGTGGGACGACGATGGGCAGGTCTACCTCGTGCACGCGTGGGCGAGGAGCCGCGCGGGTTTCGCCAACGTGTTGACCGTGGTCAAGCTGAACCGCGAGGGCACGCGGGCGATCGACGACGGTCGCGTGGTGATCGATGGCGCAAACTTCCCGGGCTACACGACGATCGAGGGGCCGAAGTTCGCGAAGCGCGCCGGCTACTACTACATCTTCGCCCCCGCGGGCGGCGTCAAGGAGGGCTGGCAGTCGGTGTTCCGCTCGCGCAGCGTCTACGGTCCGTACGAGGCCCGCATCGTGCTCGAACGCGGAAGCACTCTCGTGAACGGTCCACATCAGGGCGCCTGGATCGACACGCCTTCGGGCGAGGACTGGTTCATGCACTTCCAGGACAAGGACGCCTACGGACGAGTGGTTCATCTCCAGCCCATGGTGTGGCGCGACGACTGGCCGGTCATGGGCGCGGATCCCGATGGCGACGGCAAAGGCGAGCCGGTTCCGACCTTCCGCAAGCCCGGCGTCAGGACCGCACTCGCTCGCTTCGAACCACAAACAACGGACGAATTCGATGCGAAGGCGCTCGGGCTTCAGTGGCAGTGGCAGGCGAACCCGGGCGAGAACTGGGTCTCGCTCGAGGCGAAACGCGGCTCTCTTCGCCTGTTCGCTCAGCCGGCCCCGGCTCCGGACTCTCTGTGGCTCGCTCCCAATCTCCTCATGCAGAAGTGTACCGCGCCCGAATTCGTCGCGACAACGCGCCTCGATCTGGGCGGAGCGCTGGTCGGCGAAACCGCCGGCCTTGTCGTCTTCGGCCTCGACTACGCGTGGATCGGCGTCACGAAGAACCCGAAGGGCTTTCGGCTCGCGGTGAAAACGAATCTCGACGCGCGGGGCGGGGCTTCGGAGAAGGAACTGGCCGGGGTCGACTCCCCGAAGTCCGTCGCGTACCTGCGAGCCACGATCGGGGCCGGAGGCAAGGTCCAGTTCGGCCACAGTGCGGACAACCGGACCTTCACACCTCTCGGCGACATCTTCACGGCAAAGCCCGGGCACTGGATCGGCGCGAAGGTCGGCCTCTTCGCCATCGCGCCGGCAGGGGCATCGGCCACCGGTCACGTGGACAGCGACTGGTTCCGCGTCACCGGCCCCGCGTCCTGAAACTCCCCATCTCGTCCGGAGAACGATTCCTATGAGCCGCACACTCGCCGCCATCGCGCTGGCCGCCTCGCTTCAGCCGTCCGCCCCCGCCCCGCTTCCCACCCTGTTCCTGATCGGCGACTTCACGGTCAGGAACGGCGACGCCACTGGCTCGAACGGCCAATGGGGCTGGGGCGAGCCTCTCGTCAAGTTCTTCGACGCCACGAAGATCTCGGTCGTGAACCGGGCCATCGGGGGCCGCAGCAGCCGGACGTTCCTCACCGAAGGACGCTGGGATCAGGTTCTCTCTGAGATGAAGGCCGGCGACTTCGTCCTGATCCAGTTCGGCCACAACGACGGGGGCGACCTTTTCACGGGCACGAGACCGCGCGCCTCCTTGAAGGGCACGGGCGACGAGACGCAGGAAGGCGTCGAGGAAATCACCGGGAAGACGGAGACGGTGCGCACGTACGGCTGGTACCTCCGGAAGTACGTTCGCGACACGAAGGCGAAAGGCGCGGTGCCGATCGTCCTTTCGCTCGTCCCGCGGAAGATCTGGAAGGATGGAAAGGTCGCGCGCGCCTCCGAGGACTACGGCAAGTGGGCGGCCGAGGTCGCGCGGGCCGAGGGAGCGCCTTTCATCGACCTCAACGAAATCGTCGCCCTTCGCTACGAAGCCCTCGGTCCGGAGAGGGTCGAAGCGCTCTTCGCGGATGAGCGAACCCACACAAACGCCGCCGGAGCGGAGATCAACGCCGCAAGTGTGGTGGAAGGAACGAAGGCGCTACCCACGAGCCCGCTTGCGAGATTCCTGGGACCGCCGCCAGTCGCGGCCCCGCCGTTGCGGCCGTCCCTCGCCCTCGACGTTCGATCCTTCGGAGCCACGGGGGACGGGCGCACTCTGGACACCGCGGCGATCAACCGGGCGATCGAGGCGGCGTCGGCAACGGGTGGCGGAACCGTGTCCTTCCCCGCCGGCACGTATCTGACCTTCTCGATCCGCCTCAAGAGCCACGTTTCGCTCTACCTCGGCCCCGGCTCGACCCTCCTCGCCGCCGATCCCGCGAAGGACGCGGGTCGCTACGACCTCCCCGAACCGAACGACCACGATCTCTACCAGGACTTCGGCCACAGCCATTGGCAGAACAGCCTGATCTGGGGCATTGGCGTGGAGAATGTATCGATCACCGGCCCTGGGCGGATCGACGGCCGCGGGCTCACGCGCCGCGGGCCGGGGGCACGCTGGTCGAGACCCGCGGGTGATCGGCCGCTCAGCATGGGCGCCGCGGTGGGCCGGGCCGCGGATCCCGAGAACACCGCGCGTCGCGCCATGGATGGACAGGGCAACAAGGCGATCGCACTGAAGCTCTCGCGCAACGTGGTCCTGCGCGACTTCCAGGTACTAAACGGCGGACACTTCGTCCTGCTCGCCACCGGTGTCGACAACCTCACCATCGACAATCTCACGATCGATACCAACCGCGACGGCCTCGATATCGACGCGTGCCGCGGTGTTCAGATCTCGAACATCAGGGTCAATTCGCCCAATGACGACGCGATCGTTCTCAAGAGTTCCTACGCTCTCGGCTTCGCCCGGGCCACCGAGAACGTGACCATCAATAACTGCCAGGTCACGGGCTACGATCCGGGCACGCTGCTCGACGGGACGTTCAAACGAACCCAGGAACTGGCTCCCGATCGCGACCGGGTCACGGGGCGGATCAAGTTCGGCACCGAGTCGAACGGCGGTTTCAGGAACATCACGATCAGCAACTGCGTCTTCGATCGCTCCCGCGGCCTGGCCCTTGAGACCGTGGACGGCGGCGATCTCGAGGATGTGACCATCTCCAACATCACCATGCGCGAGGTGACGACGGCGCCTTTGTTCTTCCGGATCGGCCATCGCGGGCGTGGGCCCAATGAGCCGCCTCCGGGAAAGATGGGGCGGATCAGCGTCAGCAATCTGGTCGCCACCGACGTGGATCCGCGTTTTCCCGCGCTGATCGCGGGCATTCCCGGCCATCCCGTCGAGGATCTGCAGTTGAGCAACATTCAGATCGTCTATCGCGGGGGCGGCACGGCCGAGGACGCCTTGCGGGAACCACCGGAGAATGAAACCGCGTATCCCGAGCCGAGCATGTTCGGAACCCTGCCTGCCTACGGCTTCTACATCCGCCATGCGAAGAACGTGACCCTGCGGGACATCGATGTCCGCTTCATGAAGGACGACCTCCGTCCACCCTTCGTCCTTCAGGATGTGGCGGGCGCTTTCTTCGACCACGTCAGCGCTCAGCGAATGCCCGGAATTCCCTACTTCAGCCTCAAGGACGTCTCCGGATTCGTGGTCCGGAACACCGAGGGCGTGCCCGACACACGACGGGAGCGCGTTGAGAAGGACGTCATCCGATAGTGACCGTTCACATAGGCATCTGGGGCGGTGGCTCCATCAGCGACACGCATGCGCGCGCCGCTGCGGAGATCGAAGGCGTCCGCGTGGCCGCCGTGGGCGGCATCAACGCAGCGAAGGTGAAGGCGATCGCCGATCGCCACCAAGCCGCTGCCTTCAGCGATCTCGGAGCGCTCGTTGGTCACCGGCCGCTCGACATCCTCCTCATCGGATCGCCGTCCGGCCTCCACGCCGATGACGGCATCACCGCCGCGCGCGCCGGCCTGCATGTGCTGGTCGAGAAGCCCCTCGACGTGACCGTCGAAAAGGCCGACGCGTTGATCTCGGTATGCCGCGACGCGGGCGTCAAGCTCGGCGTCTTCTTCCAGGATCGCTTCGCCCCCGACCTCGTCCGTCTCAAGGAGGCTCTCGGCCAGGGTGTCCTCGGGCGTCCCTTTCTCGCATCCGCCCGCGTCAAGTGGTGGCGTCCGCCCGAGTACTACTCCTCCTCACGCTGGCGGGGCACCGTGGCCCTCGATGGCGGCGGAGCGACGGTCAACCAGGGCATTCACACCCTGGACCTGCTTCTCTGGCTTCTGGGAGATGTGAGGGGTGTCTTCGCAAGGCGGGCGAGCGCTCGACACGCAATAGAAGTGGAGGACACCCTTGTCGCCACACTCGAGTTCGCCAATGGCGCCCTCGCAACATATGAAGCCACGACCGCGGCTTTCCCCGGTTACCCGCGACAGATCGAACTGTCGGGCTCCGAAGGCACGGTTGTCGTGCGGCAGAACCGCGTGGTTGCCGCGGACCTGAAGACGCCCGTCGCGGGTCTGGTCAGCGACCCGGGCGCGGACACCTCGTCCGCCTCGTCGCCGATCGTCGGCGACATCTCTGGCCACAAGGCTGCCATCAACGATCTGCTCCTCGCGATTCGCGCGAACTCCGAACCTCGATGCAACGGGCTTGAGGGCCGTCGCAGCGTGGAGCTCGTTGAAGCGCTGTACCGCTCGGCCGCGGGCAGTGTGCCCGTGGAGATCGAGGCGAGATGAAGTCGTCCTACTTCTTCGCCTTGACCGGGGTTGCGGCTTCCTTCTCAACCTCGAGCAATTCGGCCGCCGCCATCATCACGATTCCGGGACCGTGGTGGTCGTTGACCGGCCGTCGTCGGTTCCGGTAGTAGTCAAGGTTCTCGCCGATCCCCGTGCCCTCGCTCACTTCGAGGATGTCGCCGTTCGGCGCGACGTGGCGCATCACGGCGGCGAACGCCTTCGTGGCCACCTGAAGGTCTTCCTTTGGCAGGTAGCCACGCCGCACACCACGCGCGATCGAGTACGCGAACATCGCGGTGGACGAAGTTTCATCCCACATGTCCGCCTCGGTGGGCACTTGCCCCCACATGCCGTTCGGGCGCTGCAGGGCCTTCACACCCGTCACCATCTTCCTTAGAACTTCGAGGATGGCGGCGCGATCCTTGTGGTTCTCGGGCATGGCCGACAGCACCTCGACCATGGTCACCATCGCCCAACCGTTCGCACGGCCCCATTTGAAGTGCGCGGTTTCGTTCCTGGCCACGTGGGCGGCGTGGAACCAGAGGCCGTCCTTGTCCTGCTGCCGCCGGGCCATCCCAAGGACCTGTTTCGCCGCGTCATCAAGGAATGCCGGGTTGCCGGTCTGTTGGGAGCGCCTTATGAGGAACGGGCAGCTCATGTAGAGGTCGTCGATCCAAAGCGTGTTTCCCATCTCGGGGCGGAACAGGATCCCCTCCCCCTCGATGCGCGGCTGCCTATTCGAGATGTGATCCGAGATGTAATCGAGGACCGCGCTTTCGTCGGCCGTGGGCGACGCGTTGTGCTTCAGGAAGCCCTCGAGCATGGCGTGCCCCATCGCCCCGCAAAAGTCGAGGCGCACGAGACGGATGAACCTGGCCATACCCGAGGCCTGGAGAGCCTTGTCGAGGTCTTCCTTGCGGGAGGCTTCAAACGTCTTTTCCAGCCACTTGAGATGGCTGAAGTACCGCGACGCGATCTGGTTGTGCTTGAGCACGAAGTCCGAGAACGTCTTGTCGCCCGTGGCCTCCGACGCGCGAAGCAGTCCGTAGAGAGTGACGCCCCACTGGTACGTCCAGGTGATCCCCTTGGGCGGCTTGCTCAGCTGAGCCTCTTCCCAGGTCCCGCGCTTGTATTCGCCGTCAGCAAGATCTCGGAGCTGATGTCGGGCGACCGTGAGTAGAACGTCTCGCACCGAGCGCGTGTCTGGCGTCGCCTGGGCCGGCGCCGGAGGAGCGGACGCCGCCGGCGCTTGAGCGCTCGCCGAGTGCGCCATGGGCACGAAGAGGAGCGCGGAGAGACAGCGCGTCAGGGGACTCATTTTCACGGGGACTCCTTTGGGAACTCCTGGGACGTTCACGTCAGGGACGAAAGCGATGGTCGCCTGAGCCGACGTTTCGAACGACGAGGTAGCGGCCCGCCCTCTCGGCCCGGACGGATGCGCCGTTTTGGGTGAGCTGCTTCTGGGTTGAATCGACGACCGGCACATACACATCCGCGCGAATGTTGCCGGGCAGAGTCACGCGCAGCTCCACGCCACGGGGCGTCGCGGTCCACGCCACCGATACCGGTCCCCGCTCGGTGGGCACGACGCCCTCAGCGCTTTTGAGCGGGCCGGGGTGCGGACGGATCCGAAGACGCTCGGCCTGGACCGCGGCGGGATCAACCCCGAGGACGTATCGCTGGATCGCCTCCAGACCGGCGTTCGCCCCATACGCGTGCGATTCGCTCGTTTCGTTGCCGGCGAAGTTGATCCCCTCCCAGCTCTCCCACGTGAACGTACCTCCGGCCGCGAGGGTGGAGGAGAAGTTCCGGCCCGTGGGGTTGAGAAGGAAATCGTAGAGCGCTTCGTCCTCGTCGTTTTCGCCGTAGGCCTGGATCAGGAAACGGACGAGGACAGGCGAAGTCTGGAAACCGGCGCGCTTCACCGCGGCCATCGCACCCGCGAGCCGGCCTCCCTTAGCCAGGCCCAGCCCGACCATCATCGCGTTCGTCTGCTGAGAAGCGCTCGCGCTCCGAGCACCCCCTTCGTGGAGGCCGTCGATATAGGCCTTCTGCTGCTCGTCCCACAAGTGCGTCTCGATGGCCTGGTACGCGGCGGCGGCGTAGCCCGAGAAGCGCGCCTCCACGTCGGGGCGTGAAAGGGCGGCGGCAAGTTTCGCGATGGACGTATGGACAAGGTGCGCGTTGATCGTCATCACCGTGCGCTGTGTGGTCTTCCGGTCGTAGCTGTAGCGATTCGGCCAGTCCACGATTCCGCTGCGGTAGGCGAGGTCGCTTCCAAGATCGACGAGGCCGTTGTCCTTCCGCTCGATCCCCTTCACGTACTCGCCGGTTCGAACCAGTTCGGGAAAGATGTCGCGAACAAGTTCGCGATCGCCGGTGTCGAAGTAGTACTCCCAGGCCCACATGGGCCAGCTCTGGGTCCAGTCGGGAATGTCGCGCTTGCCGTCGCCGTTTGGGTAGACCGCGTTCACCTTCCCGGTGTCCGAGTGAAACTTCACCTGCGACTGCGCGAATTCGCGCAACCCGCGCTGGGTCAGGTCGCGTTCGCCAAACGCCCGCATGACCGCCCGCGAGATCTGGTATGCGTCGTAGGTGAATTGGGCCTGCTCGCGCGTGGGGGTGTCGACGAGCCCTTCCTGCGAGCCGTATCGCGCGGAGTGCTTCACCAGATCCCACACCGCGTTGAGCGTTTCGTCGGAGCAGCGGAAGCTCGACTTCGAGTCCTCGACACGAGAGCTGCGGGCGATGACCGCGATCTTCGACGGCTTCGACGTGCCCACGGGAAGATCGACCTGGACGTAACGGAAGCCGAGGTAGCCGTAGGGC
>CAZBTT010000231.1:2939-7706 GCA_964494295.1 uncultured Acidobacteriota bacterium | reverse complement strand
ACCGGGGTCAGGTACAGGGTCAGGAACTGGGAAAAGATCAGGCCGCCCACGACCGCGAGGCCGAGCGGACGCCTCGACTCGGCGCCCGCGCCGAGACCGAGGGCGATGGGCAGCGTGCCCGCGAGCGCGCACATCGTGGTCATCATGATGGGCCGGAAGCGGACGAGGCAGCCTTCGAAGATCGCATCTGCGGCGGACTTGCCCTCGCGCTGGGCCTCGATCGCGAAGTCGATCATCATGATCGCGTTCTTCTTCACGATGCCCACGAGCATGATCACGCCGACGAACGAATAGACGTTCAGATCTTGACCGAAGAGCGCCAGGGTCACGAGAGCGCCGAAACCGGCGGCGGGCAGGCCGGAGAGGATGGTGATCGGGTGGATGAAGCTCTCGTAGAGGATGCCGAGCACGATGTAGATCACCACCACCGAGAGAAGCAGCAGCCAGCCGAGGCCGGCCAATGAGGACTCGAACGCCTTGGCTGCACCCTGGAACGACGTGGTGATCGACGGGGGCAGGATCTCTCTCGCCGCCGCGTTCACCGAGTCGACACCCTCGCCGAGTGACGTCCCGGGCTTCAGGTTGAACGACAGCGTCACCGCCGGGAGCTGACCGAGGTGATTCACCAGGAGCGGTGAGACCGTCCGAGAGAGGCGGGCCACCGCTTCGAGCGGGACCAGGGCGCCGCTCGACGCGCGCACATGAAGCAGTCCTATGGTCTGCGGATCACGCTGGAACACGGGCAGGAGTTCCGTGATCACCCGATATTGGTTGTCGGGCGCGTAGATCGTCGACACCTGACGGGTGCCGAATGCGGTGTAGAGGGCATCCTCGACCTGCTGGGTGGTCACGCCCAGCGAGATGGCGCGGTCGCGGTCGATCTCCACGTGGATCTGCGGGCTCTTGATCTGGAGGTCGCTGGTGACGTCGTCGAGGCCGGGAAGCGCCTTCATCTTCTGCTCAAGGAGCGGAGCCACGCGGTAGAGCTCGGCGGTGTCCGAACTCTGGAGCGTCATCTGGTACAGGCTCTTGGTCTGCAGTCCGCCGATGCGGATGGGCGGGAGGATCTGCGGGAACGCGCGGATCCCCGGGACCTCCGCGAACTTCGGACGGAGGCTTTCGACGATCTTGTGCGCCGAAGGACGTTCGTGGCGGTCCGTGAGGCGCGCGAACAGCCGGCCCGAGTTCATGGTGTTGGTGCTGCCCGAGGCGCCGATGCTCGAGTTGAACACTTCGATGCCGGGCTCTTTGGCGAGGATGTCGGAGAGTTTCTTCTGATGTGCGGCCATGGCTTCGAATGAAACCCCCTGGGCCGCCTCGGCGTAGATCAGGAGCTGGCCGATGTCTTCGGTCGGGAGAAAGCCCTTCGGCATGCGGACGAACAGCCCCAAGGTCGCGACCAGGATGACCGCGGAGGCCGCGAGCACGAGCCGCGGCATGGCGAGAGTCGCGCGCAGTGTGCGCTCGTACAATCGCCGCACCGCCTCGAAGAGGCGACCCCCGTGATGGTCATGCTTCTTCCCGGCCGGCTGCGGCTTGAGGAACCGGCTGCACAGCATCGGGGTGAGGGTCAAGGACACGAAGCCCGACACCAGGATCGCCGCGCTGATCGTCACCGCGAACTCGTGGAGCAGCCGTCCGAGCAGGCCGCCCATGAAGAGAACAGGCAGAAAGACAGCGACGAGGGAGATCGTCATCGAAAGGATCGTGAACGAAACCTCCTTCGAGCCCCGGAACGCCGCCTCCATGGGCGACTCCCCGTCCCCGATGTGACGCACGATGTTCTCAAGCATGACGATCGCGTCGTCCACCACGAAGCCGACGCTCAGGGTGAGCGCCATCAAGGACAGGTTGTTGAGCGAGTAGCCGAGCAGGTACATCACGAAGAACGTTCCCACGATGGCCATGGGCACGGCCAGGCTCGGGATGATGGTCGCGGGCAGGTTATGCAGGAAGAGGAAGATCACCAGCACGACGAGAGCCACGGTCAGGACGAGCGTGAACTTCACATCGCCCACCGACTCCTTGATCGACATCGACCGGTCGAACAGCACATCGAGCTGGACCGAGGCTGGCAGCTGATCGCGGAACCGGGGAAGGAGATCCCGGATCGCCTGCACCACCGCCACCGTGTTGGCGCCCGGCTGGCGCTGGATGGTGAGGGTGATGGCCCGCTCGAGGCCGTGGTCGGTCATGAACCAGCTCGCGACCTTGTCGTTCTCGACGCCGTCCACCACCTGGCCGAGGTCCTCGAGCCGGACCGGCGATCCATTCCGATAGGTCACCACGAGCGGGCGATACGCGGCGGCGTTGGTGAGCTGCCCGTTGGCCTCGACGGTGAGTGTCTCGGTCGCGCCAGAGAGCGTCCCGGTCGGAAGGTTGACGTTGCCACGCTGGATGGCGGACGTCACCTCGTCGATGCCGACGCCGCGGCTCGCGAGGGCCGAGGGATCGAGCTGGACGCGGACCGCGTACTTCTGAGATCCGATGACGCCGACCTGGGCCACGCCGCTGATCATCGAGAGTCGCTGCGCGATGAGAGTCTGCGCGTACTTGTCGACCTCCGATAGCGGGAGCGTCGGGGAGTGGAGGCTCATGAAGATGACGGGCTGGTCGGCGGGGTTCACCTTCTGATACGAGGGCGGAGTCGTCATCGTGGGCGGAAGTTGCGACGACGCCTTGCCGATCGCGGCCTGGACGTCCTGGCCCGCCGCGTCGATGTTACGGTCGAGACTGAACTGCAGTGTGACCTGGGTCAGGCCGAGCGCGTTCACCGAACTCATCGAATCGAGGCCCGCGATGGTCGAGAACTGTTTTTCGAGCGGCGTCGCAACCGACGCGGCCATCGTGTCGGGATTGGCGCCGGGCAACGTCGCGACCACCTGGATGGTGGGGAAGTCGACGTTCGGCAGGTCGCTGACCGGGAGCAGACGGTAACCCGCGACCCCCGCGAAGAGGATCGCGGCCATGATCAGCGTGGTCGCGACCGGTCGCCGGATGAAGACGTCCGCGATGTTCATGATGAGGGAACCGCGGGCCGGGCCTCCACCTTCGCGCCGGGAGTCAGGCGCACCTGCCCATCGACCACCACCGTCTCCCCGGCCGCCACCCCCTTCTCGATGAGGGTGTCGCCGTTTCGCGCGGGACCGATCGAAACCGGACGGACCTCGGCGGTCTGATCGGCCTTCACCACGAAGACAAAGGGCCCGCTCTGGCCGTCCTGAACCGCGGGTGTCGGTATCGTGATCGCGCCCGTTCGGGTCTCGAGCACCATGGACACGTCGACAAACTGCCCAGGCCAGAGTCTGCGCGCGGCGTTTCCGAAACGAGCCTTGAGCTTCACGTTCCCGGTTGAACGGTCGATCTCGTGATCGACGAAGGCCAGCGTCCCGCGGGAGGAATCACCCTCTTCACCGCGCCGTGACGCCAGCACGGTAAGAGTGCCGGCGCGACGGATCTCCGAAAGACGCGCCTCGGGGACGGTGAAGCGAACGCCGATCGGATCCTGCTGGTGGATCACCACGAGATTCGCGTCATCGAGCGCGCGCACCAGGTTGCCGACTTTTCCGGTAATGCTGCCGGAACGTCCATCGAGGGGAGAGCGGATCGAGCAGAAGTCAAGTTTCAGGCGCGAGGCCTGCACCGCGGCCTCGTCGGCCTTGAGACCGGCGATGAGCGCCCGGGCATTCGCGGTGGCCCGGTCGTGGGCATCGACCGACAAGACGCCCTGGGCTCGGAGATCGTCGGCGCGTTTCTTCTCGGCCTCCGCGTTCTGGGCTTCGACACGATGCCGGGCCAGATTCGCCTCGGCCAGGGCCAGGGCGGCTTCATAGGGCCGTGGATCGATGGTGAAGAGGAGCTGGCCGGCCTTGACGTCTTCGCCCTCGCGGAAGTGGATCGCGGCGATGGCGCCCTCGACCTGAGGGCGCACGGCCACCGTCCAGAGAGATTCGACCGAACCGATGGCGCGGAGTTCGATGGGGAAGTCGCCCTGCTTCGCCTGCGCCACGGTGACGGGAACCGAGACCGACGCCGCCGATTTGACCGCAGCGCCGCCGCAGGCCACGAAGACCAAAGGACACGCCACGAGAGCGGCTCGCATTGTCGAGAACCTCATGGGCCGCGATCCTACCCGCGGGCCCACCCTCCCCCGCGCCCCGTTGGCGGGAAACGAAACCCTTCTTGCGCCCGGGCGGGGTATGACCGGGGTGATAGACAAAGCCTGTCCGCGGTCATGGAAACCCGGGTCGTCCCGATGCTAGCCTGACCCGCGGCGATGTCCAGACAAGTTCCTGCGGCGCGGATCCGGTTGGTCCTGGTGGACGATCACCCTGTCGTTCGTGAGGGTCTTCGTACTCTCTTCTCGGAGGAAACCGACATCGAACTGGTGGGCGAGGGCCGGAACGTCGAGGAGGCGGTGCGCCTCATCTCCTCCCGCAAGCCCGACGTGGTTCTCCTCGACCTGATGATGCCGGGCGGCGACAGCATCGAAGGAATCCGGCGCATTCGCGCCCTTCGGCCCGCTCCCCAGGTCGTGGTCCTCACGAGCTTCGGGGACGAGAGCCGTGTCCGCGCGGCGCTGGAGGCGGGTGCGATCGGCTACCTTCTCAAGGACGTGCTGCGCGACGATCTCGTGCGCGCGATACGGAGCGCTGCGCTGGGACAGCCGACCCTCGATCCCACGGCCCAGAAGCACCTCTTGAACCGGGTTCGGAAGGCGCAGGAGCGCTCGCCCGAAGCACGTGCGCGTCTCGCGACGCTCGCCGA
>CAZBTT010000231.1:0-2929 GCA_964494295.1 uncultured Acidobacteriota bacterium | reverse complement strand
GGATCGGACGCGGATGGAACAACCGCGCCATCGCGGAGGGCCTGGGTCTCACTCATGGCACGGTCAAGGGCCACGTCAGCCGGATCCTGGAGAAACTCGGGGTCGAGGACCGCACCCAGGCCGCGCTGCTCGCGGTCCGGGAAGGTGTCGTGCCCTCGAGCGAATCGAGCCGGGCATGACCGCGTTCATGGCCGTCACGGAAGTGAACCGGCGGCTTC
Source organism: uncultured Acidobacteriota bacterium (assembly GCA_964494295.1). Lineage (GTDB taxonomy): Bacteria > Acidobacteriota > Vicinamibacteria > Fen-336 > JAGNNV01 > JAGNNV01. The sequence goes on along the minus strand of CAZBTT010000231.1, from coordinate 2,711 downwards.
GCAACGAGCGCAGCGTTCATCGCATCGTCGAATCGATCAGCTCGGAACTGGCGCTCGAGCCGCTGCTCACGAGCATCATTCGCCATGCTTGCGAGCTGCTCGAAGTTCCGATGGGGTCGATCGGTCTGTTCGAACCCGATGCCAGGGGGATAAGGATCACCGCCACCCACGGGATGGGCCGGAAACGGACGGGAACCCTCATGGGCCGGGACGTCGGTCTGGCCGGCCAGGTCCTTCGCACGAGCCAGCCCGTGGTGGTGGACGACTACCGAAGTGTTCCGGGCTCCTGGCCCGAACTCTGGCACCACAGCGCGATGGCTGTCCCGATCCTGCGCAAACGCCAGTTGATCGGCTTCTTTGGAGCGGCGGTTCCCTGGCCTCGGCGTTTCAATCAGAGCGACGTGGCTCTCCTGTCTCTCGTCGCCCGGCACGCGGCGATCGCGATCGAGAACGCGCAGCGTTTCGAACAGCAGCGGCGGCGCATGGACCGGCTCGCTCTCATCACGCGGGTTTCGCGAACCATCGCCGCGGGCCTCGATCTCGACGACCTTCTGCGCAGGACGATCGTCGCGATTCATCGCCAGCTCGGTTACGCGAGCGCGGTCTTGTCGCTGCTCGACCCTGAGGCTCCGGATACCCTCGTGGTGCAGGCGATCGGCGGTCGTCAGGGAAGCCTTCTTCCCGGATTCCGGCTCAAGATCACGCAGGGGATCTCCGGGGCCGCCATTCGCGAGCGTTCCGTACAGATCGCATCGGACATCCGGCACGACAAACGCTATTTCCCCTGCCGCGGCCTGCCGCGCACCCGGATGGCGGCGCTCGCCGTGCCGATTCTCCTCGGCGGAAAACCGCTCGGGTCGATCAATGTCGAGAGGAAGGCGCCCTTCGGCGACGAAGACGCCGAGACGCTGCAACTCGTCGCCGACCACCTCGCGGTCGCCATCCACAATGCCGCCATCTTCGAGAAGGAGAAGGTTCGCGCGAAACGCCTTTCTCTGATTTCGAGGATCGGCCAGATCGCGGCCACGGGTTTGAACCGCGAAGACCTCCTCCAGCGCGCGGCGGACGCGGTCCATGAACTGCTCGGCTACGCCAACGTCGACATCCCGGTTATCGATCCCGATCAGCCGGACATCCTTCTCTTCGGAGCGCGCGGGGGCGAGCACAAGAAGATCGGCTTCACCGACCGGCTTCCGATCCGCCAGGGGATCATCGGGGCGGCGGCGCGCGAGGGACGCACGCAGCTCGTGAACGACGTCACCAAAGACCCGCGCTACGTGACGCCTCCGATCAACCTCAAGAACCGCGCGGAGCTGGCGGTTCCGATCATCCACTCGGGCCGCGTCCTCGGCGTGCTCAACGTCGAAGGCCGACGCCCCTTCGATGCGGACGACGCTGCGAGCCTTCAGGTAGTGGCCGACCACCTCGCGGTGGCGATCCACAATGCGGATCTCCACGCCAAGGCCCAACGAGACGCCATTCACGAAGAGCGGCAGCGGCTCTCCCGCGATCTGCACGATTCGGTGACCCAACTCCTGTTCAGCCTGTCCCTGCTGGCCCAGTCGCTCGGGCCTTCGTGGCGGCGCTCGGCCGAGGAGGGCGAACGCAAAGCTGCGCGCATGGTCCAGCTTTCGAGTTCCGCCCTTCGCGAGATGCGCGCCCTGATCGGGGCTCTCTATCCCGCGGATGTCCCGGATGCATCGGGCCAGCAGGCGGCGCAGACTTCGCTGCCCGAACGACTGCGGGCTCTCTCGCCGGAGGACGCTGAAGGCGGGCCGAAGGTGTGCTTCCGGTCCCGGGCCTGGACCCGCCAGACCCCGAAGATCGAAGCAGTCCTCTATCGCGTGGCCCAGGAGGCGCTCACGAATGCGGTCAAACACGCTCGCGCTTCCAGAGTCGATTTGCTGCTTTCCGGGGACAAAGGAAAGGCGTGTCTCACCGTGACGGACGACGGCACGGGCTTCCGTGCCTCAGACCTCAGGAAGAAGCGCACCCGCGCGAGCGGTGGCCTCGGGCTTGGCATCATGAAGGCGCGGGTCAAGGAACTGGGCGGGCACATCAGCCTCCGGTCGGTCCCCGGAAAGGGGACCACGATCCGCGCCTGGTTCTCCCGTAGGAAGCCGCGGTCATAGGCCGGCACTGACCCCGGTTAGAGCGAGACCCTTCCTACGGAGTCTTTCGCAGCGGTGCTGCGCCCTTCAGACTGGCCGGATGCATTCAACCGAAGTCCAGGGCTATGTGCGCCCGCAGTGGAGCGCCGACCACGCCCATTTTCCGAAAGAGAACGACACCATGCTCGATGTCCTCGATACCTCCGTCGATTTCACCGCCGTCAAGATGCGCCAGAAGGGCGCCTGGTCGACCGGCGACTACGCCGTCGTCGGTACGACTCTCCAGATCGTGGGCGAGAACCTGTGCGAGGCCCTCGACCTTCGCGCGGGATCGCGTGTGCTCGATGTGGCCGCGGGCAACGGCAACGCCACCCTCGCGGCGGCGCGGCGGTTCTGCGAAGTCACCTCGACCGACTACGTGCCATCGCTCCTCGATACCGGCCGCAAGCGCGCGGAGGCCGAGGGTCAGAAAATCCACTTCAAGGAGGCCGACGCGGAGGATCTTCCTTTTGCGAATGCCTCATTCGACGTCGTTCTTTCGACCTTCGGCGTGATGTTCACGCCCGACCAGGAGCAGGCCGCCGACGAGATGGCGCGGGT
>CAZBTT010000230.1:0-7714 GCA_964494295.1 uncultured Acidobacteriota bacterium | reverse complement strand
CTCAAGCCGCCGACCGAGTGAGGCTCGACGCGAACTTCTTCGGGCCGGGCGGTCGTTTAGCTTCCGTCTTTCCTTCCTACGAAGAGCGGATCTCCCAACAGCAGCTCTGCCTCGCGATCGCGGAGACGATCACCAACGGCGGCATACTGCTCGCCGAGGCCGGGACGGGCACCGGCAAGACGGTGGCGTACCTCGTGCCCGCGATCGCGGCGGGGAAGCGGATCGTCATCTCCACCGGAACCAAGAATCTCCAGGATCAGCTCGTCGAGAAGGACATTCCTCTCGTCCCCGAGGCCCTCGGCCGCGACGTGCGGGTGGCGCTCATGAAAGGCCGCGGGAACTATCTGTGCCGCCTCCGGTTCGCCTCCTTCCAGACCTCGGGACAGTTCCAGAAGATGGACGAGATACCGCTCTTTCGTTCGGTCGAAGAATGGGCGAAAGAAACGGCAGTGGGCGACCGCGCGGAGATCGACGGATTGCCGGACAACGTCAATTTCTGGCGCGAGATCGCGGCGACGAGCGAGAACTGCATCGGCCAGAAGTGCGCGGAATATCAGCGCTGTTTCGTGACCGAGATGCGGAAACGCGGAGCGGAAGCGGAGATCGTGGTGGTGAACCACCATCTTCTCGTGGCCGATCTCGCGGTGCGCGAAAACGACTTCGGCGAAGTCATTCCCGCGTATGACGTCCTGATCCTCGACGAAGCGCATCAACTCGAGGCCGCGGCGACTCAGCATTTCGGCGCGCAGGTCTCCTGGAACCGGACCGAGGAACTCTGCCGCGACATCGAGCGCGAGCTCGCGGCGGCGCGGATCAACTCGCCCGAGGTGCTCGCGGAAGTCGCGAGCCTCCGCAATCGGGCCGAGCGCTTCTTCAAGGTCCTGACCCGCGAGGCGGGCCGGAGACTCCGCGCCAGGTGGGTGACGAGCGCGCTCGAAGAAGACGCCACGGCATTCGCCCTGCGTCTCGAAGGCGTGAAGACCGCGCTCGCGGTTCTCGTCGATCGCCCCGAGCCCGTCCGCGCTCTCGAAGGCCGCGCGATGGAGCTGCGCGATCACCTTCTCTTCATTCTGAAGGCCGAGGATCACACCCACGTCTACTTCGCCGAGGCCCGGGGCCGCAACGTCGTCCTGCGCGCGACGCCCATCGACGTCTCGCGGATCCTCAAGGAGAAACTCTTCGATCAGGTGTTCGGCGCGGTGCTGACGTCCGCGACTCTCACCGTCGACAAGAACTTCACTTACATCCGCTCGCGTCTCGGGATCGAGGGCGACCACACCGCCGACCTCAATCTTGAATCGCCCTTCGACTTCTCGAAGCAGGCCGTGCTCTACCTGCCGCCTGGTGTTCCCGATCCGCGCGAGGCCGGTTTCATCGACCGCGCCGTCGACGAAATCGCCGACATCGTCGAGATCACGCAAGGCCGCGCGTTCGTGCTCTTCACCTCCTACGCGAATCTCCAGGCCGCGGCGGAGCGCCTCGCCGCGCGGATCCCGTACCCGATCCTCGTGCAGGGCGAAGAGTCGCGCGCGCGTCTGCTGCAGCTCTTCCGTCGCAAGAAGAACCCCGTGCTTCTTGCCACGTCGTCGTTCTGGCAGGGAGTCGATGTGGCGGGCGATCAGTTGAGCGCGGTCATCATCGACAAGCTTCCTTTCGCGTCACCCTCGGAGCCCGTGGTGGCGGCGCGGATCGAGCGGATCAACGCGCAAGGCGGCAACGCTTTCTCGGACTATCAGGTTCCCGAAGCGGTCCTGATGCTGAAACAGGGGCTCGGGAGATTGATCCGCACCGCGACCGATCGCGGAATCCTGGCGATTCTTGACTCGCGCCTGACCACCAAGGGTTACGGGAAGCGCTTTCTTTCGAGTCTGCCCCCGGCGCGACAGGTGAGAACGATTCAAGAGGTCCGCGACTTCTTCCACGAAGGCGGCTGACCCAGGCCCCCGTCTACTTCCGGGGAGATCCCTTCTCGAACAACTGGAGGACGTTTCCGCCGGGATCGCGAAACAACACCCAGCGCAGACCGGTCGGCGGATCGCCTTGCGTCGAACCGAGCGACGTCACGCCCCGTAGCTTCAGGGCCTCGACCGCCCGGTCGAGATCCTTGACGAACAGGCCGGCCTTGAAGAAACCGTGCACAAGAAAACTCCGGGTCGGCGCCCCCGCGTATTCCTGCAGCGAGCGCGCCTGACGATGCTGAGAGAGTTCGACGAAGAGCTCTGAGGAGCTCAGGATCTGAGTGTGCGTGGCTCCATCAGGGGCGGGCAGGTCCTTGAGCAGCGTCAGATCGAAGGTCGCGGCGTACCAGCGAGCCATGGGTTCGAGTTCCCTGACCGAGAGCGCCAGGAACTGAGGCCCTGCCAGCCCGATCGCGTTGGGCGCAGGCTCCGCGGCACGGATGGACGCGGTCGAGAAGGTGGCGGCGAGGCACATCGCGAGCACGCTGGTTCGATTCATCATGGTGTCCAACCTTAATGCGACCCCGGGTTTTCCTGCGCAGGGGCGAAGGGGTGGCACCCAAGTTGCTTAGGCAGAAGTCGTCATGCTCTCGCGACGCGGCGCCGGACCAGCCCTGACCCTCGGGGTCGTTGTCCTGGCGGTCGCCGCCGTTGCGTTCTACGCAACGACGCATGGGGAGGCACGTCTTACCGTGGCGCAAGGCACCGGAAGAAATCCGTCGATCCCTGCCCCTGACACGTCCCTCCTTCCCGTTATCAACGTCGTCACGGCCAAAGGGTGGGGGCAGGATGAGCGTCCGACGACGGGCGACGGGATGCAAGTCGGCGTTTTCGCCTCGAATCTCGATCACCCTCGCTGGTTGTACGTTCTGCCAAACGGCGACGTCCTCGTTGCCGAGACGAACGCGCCGCCCCGGCCGGATGACGCCAGGGGAGTGCGCGGGTTCTTCTTCAAGTACTTTCAGAAGAAAGCCGGTGGCGCTGTCGCCAGCGCCAACCGCATCACGCTTCTTCGTGACCAGGATGGCGACGGTGTGGCGGAAATCAGAACGGTGTTTCTCGCCGGCCTGAACTCGCCCTTCGGCATGGCGCTCATAGGCGCTACGTTCTATGTAGCGAACACCGACGCTCTGGTGAGCTTTCCTTACGAGGAAGGCCAGACATCTATCCATGCGCCCCCTCGTGTCGTGGCCCGCCTGCCCGGCGGCGCGCTCAACCATCATTGGACGAAGAACATCATCGCGTCGCCTGGTGGAGCCGCGCTCTATGTCGCGATCGGTTCCAACAGCAACGTCGCAGAGAACGGAATTGAAAAGGAAGAGGGTCGCGCGAATATCTGGGAAGTCGATCTGGCGACCGGGGCCCACCGCGTGTTCGCGGCCGGACTTCGTAACCCCGTCGGAATGGCCCTTGAGCCTGTGACCCAGGTCCTTTGGACCGTGGTGAACGAACGCGATGAACTTGGAAGTGATCTCGTCCCCGACTATCTGACCTCGGTCAGAGATGGGGCGTTCTACGGCTGGCCCTACAGCTACTTTGGACAACACGTGGATCCCCGGGTCAAGCCGGAGCGGCCGGACCTCGTCGCGAAAGCGGTGAGCCCGGACTATGCCCTTGGCCCTCACACCGCATCGCTGGGTCTCGCGTTCTCCGCCAACTCTTCGCTGCCCGCCCCTTACGCCTCAGGCGCCTTCATCGGACAGCACGGCTCATGAAATCGCAGGCCTCGGAGCGGCTACAAGGTCGTTTTCGTGCCGTTTGTCGACGGCCGGCCATTGGGCGACCCGATCGACGTGCTGAGCGGATTTGTCGACGCGGACGGCAACGCCATGGGACGACCGGTCGGTGTCGCCCTTGACTCGCAAGGCGCTCTCCTCGTGGCAGACGACGTCGGCAACGTCATCTGGCGCGTGAGGAGCACGACCCTCGCTGCATCGCACCTTCGGCCGACGAGACACTGAGAACTTCGGAAATAGAAGACGCACGTAACCCCCGGGAGACGCCATGGACAGCGCAACAATGCTCACCACCGCCACGTATCTCTTCGCCGCATCCGCCCTCGGCGGAATCAGCATTGCCATTATGCGGTTCAGCGGGATCCCTCGGCCACCGCTCTGGTTCGCCATGGGTCACGGGGTCGCGGCATCCGCCGGCCTTACCCTTGTTCTTTATGCGACGTTGATGGGTGAGGTTCCCCAGTTGGTTCAGTTTGCCGCGGTCCTCTTCCTGGGCACGGCCCTCGGTGGCGCGGCGCTGAGCCTCTTGTACCACGCGAAGGGCCTGGCCTTGCCGATTCCCCTGATCATCGGCCACGGCCTCCTCGCCGCCGTCGCTCTTGGCATGCTCTGGCTTGGCGCCGGCAGGCCCCTCCCGTTCTGAGGAGGTTCCGCCTTTCTACAAACGAACCCGCCGCAAACGGGAAACTCCGGCGAAAGCCTTTCTTCTGAAGTGGCATGGATGCTGCACCAGCCTCGGTCTCTCGCGAATGTTCGCGGACACACGAAACGAGGCTTGCCTGCATGAAGAAGCAGTTGACCGACCTGTTGTACCAGGCTCTTGAGTCCGAGCAGGGCGGTAAGAAGATCTACGCCTTCGCCGTCACCTGCGCGGTGAATAAGGATCTCAAAGAAGAGTGGACCAAGTATCTGGCGGAAACCACGCTTCACGAGGAAGTCATCCTCGACCTGATGAACAAGGTCGGCCTGAACCCGAAGGCGCGTACGCCGGGACGGCGGGTGGTCGCTCACATCGGGAAGTCGCTCCTCAAAGCGATGCAGATCGCCCAGGCGACCGGTGACAAGAAGGCCGCTGAACTCGTGGCCGCGGAATGTGTGGTGCTCGCCGAGACCAAGGACCATATGAATTGGTCTCTCATCGGCGAAATGGCCAAGAGGGTTTCAGGAGCAGACGGAAAGGCCCTCAAGGCCGCCCATGAACTTGTCGAGGGTCAGGAAGACGAGCATCTGTATCACACGACGGGTTGGACGCGGGAGCTTTGGCTCAAGGCCTTAGGCGTCCCCGCCGTGCTCCCTCCCCCCGAAGAGGAGAAGGAAGTGAAGACCGCGATCGGAGCTTCCCGGGCCAAACAGGTCAGAAGGCAGATGCAGCCTCGCAGGTAGGTCGGGATTATTCGGGCACGCTCCGTCCGACGGCGGCAGTGTGAGGCGGTCCACGGTCGTGGCCGCCGCTCGCGTCATAGCGAGAGACGTCGGCCGACATGCATATGAGGAAGAACTGATGAACGACAAGACAGACAAGAAGACGGAATTCGTTGACAGCGCCGCCGCGAATCGCGATCCCTTGACCGGCGCCCCCGGCTCTCACCCTGTGGGTGCTGGCGTGGGCGCGGCGGTCGGCACAGCGATCGGAGCGGCTGCAGGCGCGCTCGGCGGTCCGGCGGGCATGGCGGCCGGAGCCGCTGTTGGCGCTGCCGTGGTGGGGGGCCTTGCCGGGGGCCTCGCGGGCAAGGCGGCGGGCGAAAAGATCGATCCCACGGTTGAGAACGCATATTGGGAGAAGACCTACGCCTCCGCTCCCTACGTGACGATGGGGTCGGACTACAAGCGGTATCAGCCCGCCTACCGGTATGGCTGGGAGTCCTACTCGCGGTACGACGGCAAGAAGTTCGACCAGGTCGAATCCGAGCTGGCGCGAGATTGGGAAAAGAACAGGGACGGCTCTCCGCTCACCTGGGATCACGCCAAACCCGCGACGCGTGACGCCTGGCAGCGCGTGGAGCGCCACGTCCCGGGCCCGGACGGCGACAGCCGCTAACGACGTTCTCTGGACGTAGCTCGGAGCGCTCGGCATCGGGCGCTCCGAGTCCTTCCATCTCCGCCCCAGGATCATGGCCCACGCGACAGAGAAGCGAGACCTGCGGACCGGAACACCTGTGTGGCTCGCCCACGGCGCGCCGACACTTCCATTCACCTCGCTCCTGGAGAATTTCAGGATCGACATCGCGATCGTTGGCGCGGGGGTCACCGGGGCTCTGATGGCGGACGCCCTGCTGAGCACGGGAAAGAGCGTCGCAGTGCTGGATCGACGCGGGCCAGTCATGGGCTCGACGGCCGCGAGCACCGCTTTGTTGCAGTTTGAGCTCGACAACCCCTTGACGGTGCTCTCAAGAAAGTTGGGGCGTGAGCGGGCGGCGCGAGCGTACTGGCGCTCGGCGAGTGCGGTCGACTACCTTCGCGACCGGATCGAGGACCTGGGATTACGGTGTTCCTTCAGGCCGCGTCAAACCGTGTACCTGCCCGGCGATCTTCTCGACATCAGGGGTCTCAAAAGGGAAGCCGAGGTTCGCGCGGCCATGGGTCTCAGGTCGAGATTCATCGGCCCCGAGGAGCTTCTCGCCCTCACCACCATTGTCGGCCGCGGCGCCATCCTCTCGGGAGGTTCCGGGGAACTGAATCCAGTCGCGCTGGTCGCGGGACTCTGGCGCTCAGCGGGCGTGCGGGGCGCGCGGTTGTTTTCGCCCGTGGATGTGGTCGACGTGCACAACGGTCCGCGGTCGGTGCTTCTGACCACGAGTGGAGGAATCGAGGTGCGGGCCCGTCACGTCGTGTTTGCCACCGGCTATGAGCCGTGGAAGCTCCTGAGCATGAAGGGGCACAGCGTGATCTCGACATGGGCCATGGCCACGCGACCGCAGACCAAACGGCTCTGGCCGAGCCGGGCATTGATCTGGGAGGCGTCCGACCCTTATCTATACATGCGGACCACATCGGATGGCCGAATCATTGCGGGCGGGTGCGACGAGGAGTTCTCAGACGAGAAGAAGCGAGACTCGCTCACTCCATCGAAGATCGTCGCGATAAGGCGGAAGCTCACGAGCCTCCTGCCGGACGTTGACACCCATGCGGACTTCGCGTGGAGCGGCTCGTTTGGAGCAAGCTCCACAGGCATGCCTTCGATGGGCGTGGTCCCCGGCGCGCGGCGCTGCTTCGCGGTGCTTGGATATGGCGGCAACGGGATCACCTTCAGTACGGTGGCCGCACAACTGGTTCAACGCTCGATCATGGGTCTCAAAGACCCGGATGAAGACCTGTTTGCCTTCTCGGCCTGACGCGCTTTCTGGCTTCGCGACCTACAGTTGCGACCGGAGTAGCCCCGCCGCATGCTCGAGGGCTTTGTCGGACCAGGGCCGGTTCCTCCACGCCTCAAGGGTCACGCGCGTGGCATGAGACTTGTCGTCTTCGAAGATCCGGATCTGACTCAGCGCAAACTCCGAATCGAAAATGTTGAGGTTCGCCTCATCGTTGAGGCGGAATGAGCGGCTGTCGAAATTGGTGGAACCCACGGAGACCCAGGAATCGTCCACGATCATGACCTTGCAGTGGAACATGGTGGGCTGGTACTCGTAGATCGCGATCCCGGCCTCGAGCAGCTTGCCCCACCTCGAGCTCGATGCTTTTCGTGTGAGCTCGGTGTCCGTGGTTTTCCCGGGGAGGATGACTTCAATCATCACGCCCCGCTTCGATGCATCGACCAGGGTCGCCAGAGACAGATCGTCCGGCACGAAGTAAGCGGCGGAGATTCTCACGCTGCGGCGCGCGCTCGCGATCGATAGGAGGTACATGAGCCGAACGCTCTCACTGCCCTCGCCCGGCGAACTCTTGAAGACCTGGGCCAGAGCATCGCCCCTCGTCGGGAGGTTCGGAAAGTACTCTTCTCCATGAAGGACAGCGCCGGTCGCCTGCATCCAGTTGTCCCTGAACGCTGCCTGCATCTGAGCTACCGCGGGCCCTTCGAGT
>CAZBTT010000229.1:0-7721 GCA_964494295.1 uncultured Acidobacteriota bacterium | reverse complement strand
GGGCCATGATGAGGACGAAGCCCGCGTTCATAAAGACGATCTTGGCTTTCTCCGGCAGTTCGCGGCGGATGACCATCTCCGCGAGCAGCACCGCGATGTGACCCCCGTCGAGCGGAGCCATGGGGAAGAGATTGAGCACGCCGACCGAAATCGACAACAAGGCGATGAGGAAGAGGATCGAAACGATGCCGGTCCGCGCCGCCTCGCCCGCGGCCTGGGCTATTCCGATGGGACCCGAGAGCGCGGACTTCGCGGCCACCCGGAAGGTCAGGAGCTGCTTCAAGAGGCCCACCATCTGAGCCGTCCGGTCCCAGGTCTCGCGGCCCGCTTCCTTCGCGGCGCGGACGAAGCCGAACTGCTTGATCACGAACTTCTCGGAAATGCCGACCCGGCCTTCCCTGGGCGCGATGTTGAGGGTCAGCCGCTCCGCTCCGCGAAGGAGTTCGAAACTGATCGGCTGATCGCCCGCGGCCCGGACCTTTTCGGGCACGTCGGCGAAAGAACGTAGCGGCGCGCCCGCGACGCGGAGCAAACCGTCGTCAACCTTGATGCCCGCGGCCTCGGCGGGCGATCCCGCGACCACCTGGCCGATGCGAACGAGGGGGAAGACGCCGATGTCGCCCATCTTCTCCTCGATCATCCGGGAATGTACGGTCACGGGAATCAGGCTCGAACCGCGAGTCACTTCCATCGCGATGTCGCGATTCGGGCGCATCAGAATTCCGATCTGCACCTGCTCCCAGTCCGTCGCAGGCTCGCCGTCGAACTTCGTGATGGTGTCGCCGGGGAGCAAGCCCACGGCCTCCGCGGGAGAACCCGGCTCGATCGCGCCGATCGTGGGCACGTCGTAGCGCACGCCCGGCACGCCCACGCCGAGCATGAAGATGATGGTGAAGGTCAAGACCGCCAGCACCGCGTTCATGGCCGGGCCGGCCACGTAGACGAGCAGCCGCTGCCACCTCGGGCGGGCCAGGAAATCGTTACCGTCGCCCCGCGGCGCGGTGTCCTCCGAGATGACATCGTCGGGTTCGCCTTCGAGCTTCACGTAGCCGCCGAGGGGGATCAGGGAGACCCGGTAGTCGGTGTCGCCCCGCTTGAAACCGAACAGCCGCTTCCCGAAGCCGAAGGAGAAGATGAAGACACGCATCCCGAAAGCCTTGGCCATGAGGAAATGGCCCGACTCATGGAAGAAGATGATGATGCCCAGGACAACGATGAGGGCGACGGTGGAGTTGGCGAAACTGCCGATGGCGTCCATCAAATGCGGGGGGTTCCAATCATGCTGGGAAAGACTCCGGAGTCTAGTTGGCGGATGGTCAAAGTCGTCAGTCCAACCCCTTGTAGAGTGGCCTCATGAGCACCGTCGCCAACGTCCTCGTGGCCCTTGTCGCGCTGCTCCATCTCTGGTTCCTCATCCTCGAGATGTTCCTCTGGACGAAGCCTCTCGGCCTCAAGACCTTCCGCAACACCCCCGAAAAGGCCCAGTCTTCGGCGACCCTCGCCGCCAATCAGGGGCTTTACAACGGGTTTCTCTCCGCCGGTCTGATCTGGGGTCTCATCGCTGCCGATCCCGCCCTCGGGTTCGCGGTCAAGAACTTCTTTCTCGGTTGCGTGATCGTGGCCGGAGTGTTTGGCGCTGCCACCGTCTCTCGCCGCATTTTCGCAGTTCAGGCAGTGCCGGCGATTCTCGCACTCGGCCTGCTCTGGGTGAGCCGCTAGGTCAGGGTTTCCGGGCCGCGCAGGCCGATCCGGCCTGCTCCCGGGCCAGCCGATCGGCTTCGAGCACCGCTTCGAGTGTCGAGGCCTCTCGCGTCTCGTGACGGCTCAGCACCTCGCCCACAACCTCCGTGATTCCCGGGAACGGTATCTCGCCGTCGAGGAACGCCTGCACCGCCACCTCGTTCGCCGCGTTCATGGCCGCGGGCGACGTGCCCCCGCGCCGCAGCGCGTCGTGCGCGAGGTGAAGACTCCGGAACCTCCCATGGTCGGGCGGTTCGAAGGTGAGCGACATCGCCGAGGCAAGGTCCATCGGCGTTAGCGGCGTGGCCCAGACCTCCGGATACGTCAGGGCGTATTGGATCGGGATTCTCATATCCGTCCGCCCGAGTTGCGCGAGCAGCGTGCCGTCCTTGAACTCCACCATCGAGTGGACCACCGATTGAGGATGGACCACCACGTCGATCCGGTCCGCGGGGACGCCGAAGAGCCAGTGCGCCTCGATGATTTCGAGGGCTTTGTTCATGAGGGTGGCCGAATCGATGGTGATCTTGCGGCCCATCCGCCACGTCGGATGGTTGAGCGCTTCCTCGATCGAGATCGCTCCAAACGTTTCCGCAGGCCGGTTTCGAAAAGGCCCGCCGGAAGCGGTGAGCCACAACTTCGAAACGCTCGCGGGATCGCGCCCGACGAGGCACTGGTGGAGCGCGCAGTGTTCGGAATCGATGGGCAGAAGCCGCGTCCCCCGGGCGCGCTGCTCCCGGGTCATGATCTCTCCGGCGATCACGAGCGTCTCCTTGTTGGCGAGGGCCACATCCTTGCCCGCCTGAATCGCGGCGAGTGTTGGCACAAGGCCCACCGCACCCACCGCCGCCGCCACCACGAGGTCGGCGTTCCGGGCGGTCGCGACCGCGGTCATGCCCGGGGTGCCGATGCCCGCCTCGATGCCGGAAAGATCCACCAGGGAGGCGAGTGTCTTCATGGCCTCTTCCGTAGCCACGGACACGACACGGGGCCTGAACTTCGCGACCTGCGCCGCTAGTCCTTTTGCATCATTTCCGGCGGAGAGTCCGACCACCTGGAAGGAATCCGGAAAAGCGTCGATGACCGCGAGAGTATTGGTCCCGATCGAACCGGTGGAGCCGAGGATGGAGATCGCCTTCATGGAGGATGTGAGGCGAACGTAGCACAGCGCGTCGGTCTTCTAAGCGATACTTGCCGCCTGATATGCCCCTTTGCATTGGTGTTCTCAAAGAAACGCCGGACGGTGAAAAGCGCGTCGCGCTCGTTCCGGCCGACCTCAAGGCCATAAAGGCCCTGGGCGCCGACGTGTTGATCGAAGCGGGGGCGGGGATCGCATCCGCCTATCCAGACGCCTCCTACGTGGCGGCGGGCGCTGGTGTCGCGAACACGCGGGAGGAACTGCTTCGCTCGTCGCAGATCGTGCTTTTCGTATCGCCCCAGACCGGACTTGCCGGTCCGGGAAAGGCCGACCAGCTCTTCATCGGAATGGGTGAGGCGCTTTCAAAACCCGGCCCCCACGCGGCCCTCGCGAAGAGCGGGGCTTCCACCATGGCCCTCGAACTGTTGCCGCGCATCACCCGCGCCCAGTCGATGGACGTGTTGTCCTCGATGGCCACCCTTCTGGGCTACCGCGGCGTCCTACTCGCGGCCGATGCGCTGCCCCGGGTCTTCCCCTTGATGATGACCGCTGCGGGCACACTGTCCCCCGCGCACGTTCTCGTCATGGGCGTCGGGGTCGCGGGTCTTTCCGCGATCGCCACCGCGAAACGTCTGGGCGCTTCCGTTCTCGCCTACGACGTGCGCGCGGCGGCCAAGGAACAGGTGGCTTCCCTCGGCGCCAAATTCCTCGAGATCGAAGTCGATTCCAAGGAAGCCGAGGGCACGGGCGGCTATGCGAAAGCGGTGAGCGACGAGTTCCTCGCGAAACAGCGCGCGGCCATGCTCAAGGCGGTGGCGGACAGCGATGTGGTCATCACCACCGCGGGCGTTCCCGGCAAGAAGGCTCCCGTCCTCCTGACCCGCGAGATGGTCGAGGCCATGCGGCCCGGCTCGGTCGTGGTGGATCTCATGGCGGAAAACGGCGGCAACTGCGAACTCACGAAGGCGGGCGAGACCGTCACGGTCGGCGCGGTCACGATCCTCGGACCGAAGAACGTGGTTTCGAACCTCGGAGCGCACGCGAGCCAGATGTTCTCTCGCAACCTGCTTCACTTCCTGAAACTGATCGTGAAGAAAGGCGAGATGGTTCTGGATATGGAGGACGAGATCATCCGCGACGTCCTCGTGGCGCGGGGCGGCGAGATCGTTCAGCCCAAGGTCAAAGAGCAGATCCCAACCTAAGTCAGGAATCAGAAGAGAAAACATGGAACAGTTCGTCGCCGCCCTCACCATCTTCGTCCTCGCCATCTTCGTCGGCGTGGAGGTGATCCGCAAGGTTCCGCCTCCTCTCCACACGCCTCTCACCTCCGCATCGAACGCGGTCTCGGGGATCACCGTGGTCGGGGCTCTCGAGCTGGCCGGGCACGGCGGCGATCTGATCAAGGCCTTGACGTTCATCGCCATTGTCCTGGCCACGATCAACGTGGTAGGCGGCTACGGCGTCACCAACCGCATGCTCAGAATGTTCAAAAAAGGCTAGAGGTATATGAGCTCGGGAGCCGTCAATCTGACCTACCTCATCGCCGCGGTGTGTTTCATCGTGGCCTTCAAGATGATGTCCTCTCCGCGCTCGGCCGCGCGGGGCAACACGATCAGCAGTCTCGGCATGCTGCTCGCGATCGTCATCACGGTCCTGCAGACCGAGAGCCTCAATGTCACCCTCGTGGCCTCCGCCCTGCTCGTCGGAACCGCCATCGGCGCCTGGCTCGCGAAGTCGACACCGATGACCGGCATGCCGCAGATGGTGGCGCTGCTCAATGGTTTTGGCGGCGGCGCTTCGCTTCTGGTTGCGGGCACGTCATTGCGTGCGGGAGACTCCACCGGCCTGCAGGCGGTTATCGCCACCGGGCTCTCCGGAATCATCGGCGCGGTGACCTTCTGGGGCAGCCTCGTCGCCTATGGAAAACTCGAGGAATGGAAGTTCCTCGAGGGCCTGAGGTTCAAAGCGCACCAGCAGATCGCCTTCGTCCTCGCCACCCTTGCCCTGCTGTCCGTCGTTCCCATGGTCCTGAACCCGCCGGGAGAAATGTGGTTCTGGATTGCTTCCGCGATCGCGTCGATTCTCGGTGTGCTCCTGGTGGTCGCCATTGGCGGGGCCGACATGCCGGTGGTGATCTGCCTTCTGAACTCTTACTCGGGTCTCGCGGCCGCGGCTACCGGGTTCGTGCTCAACAACTCGATGCTCATCATCGCGGGGTCGCTGGTGGGCGCTTCCGGAATCATCCTGACCCAGATCATGTGCAAGGCCATGAACCGGTCCATGGCGAACGTGGTCCTTGGGGTCATGGACGCCTCCACCGCGGCGAAAGCCGACGATGTCTATGGCGGCAAGGTGAAGTCCGCTTCCGCCGACGAACTGGCCATGCTCCTCGCCGACGCTCAGACCGTCATCATTGTCCCGGGTTATGGGCTTGCGGTTTCCCAGGGCCAGCACGCGCTCAAGGATCTCGCGAACCGGCTCGTCGCGCGTGGCACGAAGGTCACGTACGCGATCCATCCCGTGGCCGGCCGCATGCCCGGCCACATGAACGTCCTTCTCGCCGAGGCCGACATCCCCTACGACCAGGTCAAGGAGATGGACGACATCAATCCCGAGTTCAAGGAGACCGACGTCGCCATCGTCATCGGCGCCAACGACATCGTGAACCCGATCGCGCGCGAGCCCAAGGGCAATCCCATCGCGGGCATGCCGATCCTCGACGTCGATCAGGCCCGCACCGTGATCGTGCTGAAGCGCAGTCTGTCGCCCGGCTTCGCAGGCATTCCCAACCCCCTGTTCGCCCTGCCGAACACTCTCATGTTCTACGCGGACGGCAAGAAGGGTCTTTCCGACCTGTCGAGCGCGCTCAAGGAAGTCTGATTGGGGCGGCCCCCTTAGACTTGGGGGCTATGAGTTCTTTCCGAAATAAGGGCCCCCTGTCCGCGGCGGTGGCATTGGGCGTCGTCGTCGCCCTTTCGGCCGCCTGTTCGTCGCCCAAGACCACGAAGCCGGCACGCCGGTCCGCCGAACGCGTGTTCGTCATTGGTTTCGATGGCATGGATCCCACTCTCACCAGCAAGTTCATGGCGGAGGGGAAACTCCCGAACCTCCAGAAGCTCGCGAACTCCGGCACGTACCGGACGCTCGGGACCACGCAGCCCTCCGAGTCGCCGGTCGCGTGGGCGTCCTTCGCGACCGGAGTGAACCCCGGCAAACACAACATCTACGACTTCCTGGTCCGCGACTTCGACACGTACATGCCCGACCTCGCCATGGTGAAGCGGGAGCCGCCGCAGTTCCTCTGGGGCATGATCCCCACCAGGGCGCCGAAGCTCACCTCGACGCGCGGCGGCACATCTTTCTGGGTCGATGCGGGAAGGGACGGGGTCAAGAGCATCGTCCTCACCGTGCCGGTCACGTTCCCGCCCGAGGAAATCGAACATGGCGAGCTGCTCTCTGGCCTTCCTCTCCCCGACATCCGCGGCACCGTCGGCACGTTCTATTACTGGTCCACCGACATGTCGTCCTTCGAAGAGGGCAGCCCGGAGTTCGGCGGCTATCTGAAGCGGCTGCTTTTCGACGGCGGGGTTTCGAAGACTTTCCTGCGCGGACCGGAAAGCCCGATCCTGAAGCAGGAGGAAGCCGCCCTTCGCGCGAAGCAGAAAGCGGGTCCCCTTTCCGAGAAGGACCAAGCAAGGCTCACCGCCCTCAAGGACATCAAGGACATCAACGTCCCGATCTCCATCAACTGGACCGAGAACTCGGGCAAGGTCGACATGGACGTACAGGGCACGAAGCTCTCCCTCAAGCAGGGCGAGTGGAGCGACTGGGTGCCCATGACCTTCCGGGTGAATGCCTTCATCAAGCTCAAGGCGATGACGCAGTTCTTCGTTCAGCGGGCCGACAGCGAACTTCAGATCTACGCTCATCCCGCCAACTTCGATCCCCGCGATCCGGCGTTCCCGATCAGCAAACCCGATTCTTTCGCCCCCGAACTCGCGAAGAAGATCGGGGTCTACCGGACCATCGGGTGGGCGGAGTCGATGGACAAGTCGCTCCAGGAACTCCGCACCGACGAAGCCTCGTTCCTGTATGACGCCGACAAGGCCTTCGAGGACCGCGAGAAGATCATCTTCGAGAACCTCAAGGACGACAATTGGGACCTGTTCGTTTCCGCAATTGAAACCACGGACCGCGTCTCCCACATGTTCTTCCGGCTGATCGACCCAAAGCACCCGATGTACGACAAGGATCTGGCGGCCCGCTACGGCGACGCGATCGAGAAGGTCTATCGGCGCGCCGACGCCCTCGTCGGAAAACTCCAGGAGAAGCTCCCGAAGAACACCACGTTCATCGTGATGTCCGATCACGGTTTCCACACCTTCCGTCGCGGCGTGAATCTCAATACCTGGCTCGTCCAGAACGGCTACATGGTCTTCCACGGCCAGGAAGGCCAGAAGAAGGGCCTGGCCGACCTCTTCGGACGCGGCAGGTTCTGGGAAGGCGTGGACTGGAGCCGGACCCGCGTCTACGCCGTCGGCCTCGGCCAGATCTACTTCAACCTGCGCGGACGCGAGGGCCAGGGGATCGTCTCCGCGGGCGCGGAATACAAGGCCCTGCAGGACGAGATCGCGGCCAAGCTGGTCACCCTGGCCGATCCCGACACCGGCGAGCCGGTGATGCGCGCGGTCTACAAGCGCGACGACATCTACAAGGGCGACTACCTCGTCAACGCTCCCGACCTCCAGGTGGGCTTCAACGACGGCTATCGCGTGGGCTGGCAGGACACGCTCGGCCAGATCAGCCGGGCCGTGGTCGAGAACAACAACCGCAAGTGGAGCGG
>CAZBTT010000228.1:0-7753 GCA_964494295.1 uncultured Acidobacteriota bacterium | reverse complement strand
GCCTTGCCGGCGAGCACGCTTTCGCGGAAGTGGTGGACTTCCGCGCGGAACGCTTCTTCGTAGCTCACCACCCGGTCTTCGACAACGAGGGTTTCGCCCTCCATCCGCTCCACCTCGAGTCGGGTCGGAGCGTGGCGCAGGTAGGGCGACGGGAAGACCAAAGTGACCCGCAGATTCGGCGACACGAAGCGGAGACGCTCCTCGTAGTGCTTGACCCCGGGGAGCGAGACCCAGCTCATCGACGCCCGGACGTGGTTCTTGAATTCGGTCAGCGAGTGCTGCGCCATGCCCTCGTTCCAGACCGCGGCGGAGAGAACGCGATCGGGCTCTCCCAGGACGCCCCGTAAGGCATTCACATCGTGAATGAGGCTTTGCCACAACATGAGGGCCGCGACCCGCTCGTGATCCGTGGCTCCCGAACGAAGCGTCGCATCGAGACCCGCCTTGAGGCTTTCGTCCTGCGCGCCGCGCAGAGCGCCCGCGTTCATCTGGGCCTCGTTGGTACCGGGACGGACGGGGTCGCGGTGGGGCAGAACCGCGTGGTGCTCGCGGTACGAGCCGTCGTCGGGATGAAGGACCGTCGCTTCGACGTATCGAAGGTCGGGCATCGAGCGGACGAGAGCGCACGCCGCGAGATAGGCGGGATCGAAACGTTTGTGGTAGCCGACCATGGTCAAACCACGCGCGGCGCGTGCCTGGGCGGCGACGGCGTCGGTCTCGGGCCGGCCGAAGCCGAGGGGCTTCTCCACGAAGACGTGCTTCCCCGCTGCGTATGCTGCCGCCAGAGCCGCGTCATGACGGCCCGAGGACAACACAAAGACCGCCTCGACGTTCGGGTCCCTTGCCACGTCGCGGAAGTCGCGCGACCGCCGCGCCACGTGGTAACGCTCGCCCACCGCGTTCAACACCTCCTCGGAGATGTCCGCAAGGGCAGTGACCTCGAAAAGATCCGGCCGCTCCGCGAACGTCGGCAGATGCATCATCTGAGCGATGCCGCCGCAACCGATGACACCGATCCGGAGTTTCCCGCTCACAGTCCCAGCGCCTCCCTCACATACTTCCGGCTCTCCCGCGCGCTTTCAGTCGGATCCGGATTCAGCCGGCCCGATGCGTCGGGCACCACATCCTGCTCGACGATCATCCAGCCGTCATAGCCGCGCTTCGCGAGGGCCGCATACACACCCTTGAAGTCGACCACGCCCTTGCCGAGCGCGCAGAAGATGCCCCGTTTCCAGGCCTCCTGCATCGGAATGTCGCTCGTGCGCACATGTTCGAGCTGCGCTTTGTCCGCATCCTTGAGATGGACGTATTTCACACGCGCGCCGTGACGCGTGGCGATGTCCACCGGGTCGGCGCCGCCATAGACCGCGTGGCCGGTGTCGAGCAGCAGGTTCACGAGCTCGGGGCGGGCGCCCTCGAGAAGACGGTCGATCTCTTCAGACGTCTCGATGAACGTCCCCGCGTGATGGTGAACCACGACGCTCAGACCATGAGCGTCCTTCACCCGGCTCGCGATGGTCTCGAGCGTCTCGATGGCGGTCGCCCACTGCGAAGCGCTCCAGCCCCTGGACCCATCCTTCGGAATTCTCCCGGCCGCGGCAGCCCGCACGGGGTCTTCGTCATCGGCCACGATCAGTTCCTTCACTCCAAACTGCGCGAGCAGGCTCGCGACCTTGAGGGAGTGAGCGATCACCGCCTCACGCGCGGCCGGATCTTCGAGAGACACCGGCACGAACGAGGAGCCGAGGGTGAGCTTCCGCGACTCAAGTTCCGGGGCGAGGGCTTCCTTCGTAGTCGGGAGATATCCGTAGGGACCAAGCTCGGTGCCTTCGTATCCGGCCTCGGCGATGGCGTCCAAAACGGTGCTGAAGGGGGGATTCGGGAGGTGGGCTTCGTAGACGGCCCAGCTCACGGGGGCGTTTCCAATGCGGGGCTGGCTCATGTTCTTCCTGATTTCCGGAGGCGAAGGCTTCCGAAGGCGGTGAATGTTACCCCGTCTCGTGGAACGTTCCAACGGGCGGCCCGTCTCGCTGGAATCGGCGGTCAGAACGTGAGGGTCAAGCCGGCCCGCGCCCCGCCTTTGGCCGGACGAAGACTCAGCCGGACGCGGCCGATGGGTGCGTCCGACCAGGTGTCGGTTTTCCGGCGGCTGCCGATCCACGCGCCGATCCCACCGTAAAGGCCGACCGCGAAAGCGCTGTAAGCGAACCTCTCCGAGCTGCCGCACAGCCGGGCCGGTTCGTTGTATCCGTTACAGGTGAAGGTCTCGTCACCCGCGATCGCGATGGCCCCGATCACGCCAACCGCCGCACCAATGAGAAAGCCCCTTCGAGCGCGCGAACTCGCGCGGCTCACTTCAAGACGCTGCACGGAGTCGAGAGGGAGTTCGGAGACCAGGCCGCCCTTCGGGTCGACGATCATCAGGGTATCCGGGCCCACCTTGACCAGTGTGCCGATGATCGAGCCGGTGAATGCAGGTGAAGCCGCGGTGACGCGTACGCGCGACCCGACCCCCATCCGCGACTCGGGCCGCTCGTCGTCGGCGTGAGACATGGGAGACACGGCGGCGAAGAAGAGCGCAGCGGCGAAGAATGTGGGGCGGGACGCAGAGTGTTTCATGGGAGGCTCCGTTACCAGGAAGATGGGCGGTTCCGAGAAATTCGGAACCGGCATCTCATGAGGAGCGACCCTAGAAGTGGCGGACGAGCGCCTGACCGCGTCGTGTGACGGTTCGGACGGCGTCCCAGGGGCGCGACCGCGCTACGGAGTCGGGGTGGGCGTCGGAGGCGGGGGCGGCGCGGGCATCTTGTCTTGCGGAAAGCGCGGCAGCATCTGGTCGCGCATCGCCACGTGATACACGGCGCCCGCGATGGCGATCGCCGACTTGATCACGTCGTCCTCGACTATTCGCTCGTACGTGTCGAGGTTCGTGTGCCAGGTGTGCGAGTTGTACTGGATCGGGTCCTGGCCGAGACCGATGCCGGGCAGGCCGGCCTCGTTGAACGAGGTGCTGTCGGTGCCGCCCGAGCGGCGCGATGCCGTGACGGTGGCGCCGAGGACGCCGAGATCCTCGAAGGGTGAAAACGCATCGCGCAGAATCGTGCCGGCCTCCTTCGGTCCGAACACGCTCGCGCCGCGGATGCGTCCGGTGCCGGAGTCGACGTTGAAGTACCCGCTGAACGTCGCGAACTCGGGCTTGGGATTCTCCGCGGTCCCGAAGTGCTCCTTCACATACGCCTTCGATCCAAGCAGCCCCTGCTCTTCCCCGCCCCAAAGGCCGAGGCGAATGGTGCGACGAGGCTTGAGGCCCGCCGCCTTGATGATCCGCGCCGCTTCCATCATCACCGCCACCCCGATCGCGTTGTCGGTGGCGCCGGTGGCGCCGTGCCACGAATCGAGATGGCCGCCGAGCATCACGACCTCGGCCTTCTTGTCGGTCCCCGGAATCTCCGCGACCACGTTGTACGAGGTCTTCCCTTCGGGATGGGTCTGATTCACGATGTTGAACTCGAGCTCCACTGCGGTTCCGCCATCGAGGAGCCGGCTGATGCGGCCGTAGTCCTCGTTCCTAAGGACCACGGTCGGTACCGCCTTGGCGACATCGAAGGTGCGGTTGTTGAAGGCACGGATCTGACCATGCTCACGGCCGGCATCGTTCAACCGGACGAGCGCGCCATTTGTCACGAGGAATTGATCCACGATCTCCGTGATCCGGTTCGCGGTGAGACGGTTCGGTTCAGGAGAGGGCGTGGGCGTCGGATTTCCGAAAGGCGAGGGAGCAGGATTGTCGAGGTCGAAGCGGCGGCGCATCTCCTCTTCGTCACTCCGGGTGGCCGGAGGATTCAGCGTCACCGCCACCTTCGTGGGCAGTCCCACGAGGACGATCGCGCCCTTGACCTTCGGCTTGAGGGCATCGAGCGCGGTCGTCAACTCCTCGAGAGTGGGGCACGCCGGACGGGCAGGGGCCGGCGGAGCACCAGCGCCCAGACGTCCGGCGGCGGCTCCGGCGCGACCTGGTCCGGCGGCAGGGCCCGGGGTCGGGGTGGCGCATCGGGGATGGTCGATGCGAACGGCCTTCCCGCGAACGGCCCCGTTCGTCCCCGGAGTCCACGCCAGCACTTCGCCCACAAGAGAGTCCTTGACCGGCGAAACGATGAAGCCGGAGAAACGTTCGTTCGACCAGCCCGGATGTTTGAAGTCCCACGGCTCGAGGCGGGCATTCTCGAAACCCCACGCCGTCGTCTGCTTCACGACCCAGTCGGCCGCGGCCTTGTAGTTGGGCGAGCCGGTCAGGCGCGGGCCATGCACATCGGTCAGCATGTGCAGCGTCTTCAGGATCTGCGAGTTCGCGCGGCCTTCGCGCCTGATCTTCGCGACCGCCTCGTAATCAATCCGCTCCTGGGCGTTCAGACTATTCGCGAAGGCCAGAAGGGTAACAAGCGCGGCGGCGCTCATGCGGTTGTGGGATTTCGTCATGGCCGGACGTTATCAGTTGACGAAATGGCCGGGCGCAGCCACGCTATCGCGGGCCGCAATGCGCTACTTGCCCGGCTTCGGCGCCTTCGCGCGTTCCGCCCGAACCTGAGCCAAAGTCAGTGCAGACTCGATTCCGGCGAACTTCCGTCTCGCGTAGTTGAGCGATGCCGCGATCTCTTCATCAGTGAGCGACGACAATTCCGGCATCGGATTCTGGTACGTGGGTCGATTCTTCGGCAGAACCGCATCGGGCCCATAGAGGACGAGTCGGATCAGCGTCACCGGATCGCCCGACAGCAGGCCCTGCTTCGTCAGGGGCGGCTGCATGTTCGGAACACCCGCGCCGTCGGGCATATGACACAGCGCGCAGATTTCGAGATAGACGGTCTCGCCGCGATCGGCGGAAGGCCTGGCCGCGACGGGAGTGGAAGAGGCGGCCGACGGCGCGGGCGTGGGCGTTGGAGTCAGAGAGGCGGCCGGAGGCGCTTCCCCCGTGTAGAAGATCCTCCACACGCGTCCCCGCACGGTGTCCGCGACATAGAGCGAACCGTCGGGGCCGACCGCGAGTCCGCCGGGACGGAAACGCGCGTCGCGCGGGGTAAGGACTTCGTCTCGCCCGGCAAAACCATCGGCGAAGACTTCGTAGCCGCCCGCCGGCATCCCCTTCGCATCGAAAGGAACGAACGCCACGTTGTAGCCCTTCTGCGGCTTCGGCGCGCGATTCCACGATCCGTGGAACGCCACGAACGCGCCGCCCCGGTACTTCGCCGGGAACTGCTCGCCCGAATAGAAGGCCATCTGCAGAGGCGCCCAGTGCGCCGGGAAAGTGACGAGCGGTTCCGGATACTTCCCCGCTTCCGCCTGTTTGTTGTTGTCGCCTCCGTACTCGGGCGCCACCATTCGCGCCTTCTTGCGGAAGTCGTAGTACGTGAACGGCCAACCGAGGACGCCGCCTTCCCGAAGCAGGTGGAACTCCTCGGCCGGGCCTTCCGCGTTGTCCTCATCCGTGTAGAACTCGGGAGCCACCGTGTTGAGCTGATCGCGCCCCATCATGACCACGAAGAACTGTTTCGAGACCGGTTGTCGCGCGATCGCGAGGACGTGTCGATGTCCGGTCGAGAATCGATACCCGTCCGCCTGCGTCTGGTTCAGCCGATTCGGATCGAACCGCCAGAAGCCGCCGTGCTTCTTGAAGAACTCTGTGGGATCGCCGCCCTTCGCCCCGCGCACGCGATCGGGCTGTCCGAAGCCGTTCGAAGGCGAGCCGACTTCCACATACAACATCCCGGCTTCGTCGAAGGCGAACGACTTCGCGTTGTGCTGGCGCTCGTCGGGAAGTCCCGAGACCACTGTCTCCGGCTCGCCCCGTGGCACGAGTTCTCCGGGAGTGAGGCGATAGCGCAGAACCGACGTGCTGGTGGAGTGATAGAGAAAGCCGTCGCGAATCGCGATGCCGGTGCCGCCGCCCGCGCCGAACGCCGCGCGTTCCTCGGCGCGACCATCGCCGTTGGTGTCGCGCAACGCGATGATGCCGACGGTTCGCATCTTCACGTAGACGTCGCCGTTCGGCGCTACGGTGATGAAGCGCAGCGGGCCAAGGTCGTCGGCGACCACGGTGGCGCGGAAGCCGGGGGGCAGCTTGATGGCGCCGTCGTCCCGATCGGGCGTGGGGAGCTTCTGCGCGAACAGGGCCGCGGATGCGGCCAGCAGCAACAGGGCGGCGGAAAGGGAACGCATCATGAGGTCTTCACTCCAAAGAAAGGGAGCGCCAATCTAGCAGTGGACTCGCGCCGGGCCGCTCGCGATGACGGTTGGGTGCGCTCGGTCTTATGCTTCGCGCATGCGAAGAATGATCCCGGTCCTTTTCCTCCTGCTGGCGCCCGTGTCCGTCGTTGCCCAGCAGCGCGCCATCACCCATGAAGACGTCTGGCTGCTCCATCGGATCGGACCGCCGGCGCTCAGTCCCGACGGGAAACTCGCCGTGTTCTCGGTGACGGAGCCCTCGTACGACGCGGCTCAGAATGTCTCCGACCTGTGGATCGTCCCCACCGACGGATCCGCTCCTGCGAAGAAACTGACGAACACCCGCGCCGGCGAATCGGGCGCGGCGTTTTCGCCGGACAGCCGGACCCTCGCGTTCGCGGCGCGCCGGGACGGCGACGAGGCGGAGCAGATCTACCTGCTTCCTCTTGACGGCGGCGAGGCGCGGCGTCTCACCAACGTTCCCACCGGGGCCGGCTCGCCGAGTTTCCGGCCGGACGGCAAAGCCGTGTTGTTCACCGCCAACTTCGCCGAAGGTGCGAAAACCCTGGACGAACACAAGAAGCTCACCGATGAGCAGAAGGCGCGCAAGGACACCGCACGCACCTACGACGCCTTCCCTGTTCGCTTCTGGAACGCGTGGCTCGAGAAGCGGGAGCCGGTTTTCGGCTGGCAGGAAATCGACGGGAAGACGCCCACGATGATCACCGTCGCCCCGCTGCGCGGCTCGTTCGGCGGATCGATCAACGAGGAGCTGAGCCCGGTCTGGACGCCCGACGGGAAGTCCATCGTCTTCCAGGCCATCGCGAATCGGCACAGCGGAATGTTCGAGGAGAGCGAGATGGGCCTTTACGTGGTTCCCGCGGGCGGAGGCGCACCGAAACGAATCACTCCCGCAGGCACGAGCTATTCGAATCCCACGTTCAGCCCCGATGGACAGGCGCTCTACGCGATGGAATCGCGGACGGCGACCGCGAAGCAGATCTACTTCGTGAATCGTCTCGCCCGATTGACAGGCACGGATTGGTCGCAGGTCCAGATCGTCACCGCGGGTTGGGATCGCGCGGTCTCTGGCCTCTCGTTCGCCGACAGCGGACGAACGCTCTACATCGAGGCGCAGGATCTCGGCACCACGAAGATCTTCCGCACGAGTGCCGCCGGGGGCACGCCGGAGGTGGCCTACGCGCCCGAAGCCGGCTCCGTCACCGGCCTGCTGTCCGAGAACGGCGTGATGGTCGGGCGATACGCGGCTTCAACCGACCCCGGCCAGATCGTGCGCTTCGACCCCGCGAAGAAGAGCAACACCGCACTTACTTCTTTCAATAAGGAGCGCCTCGCCCAACTCCGCCTCCCGAACCCCGAGCACTTCTGGTTCACTGCGAAGAACGGCGAGAAGATCCCCTCGGTCATAGTCCCCCCGCCTTTCGTCGAGGCAGGTAAGATGTATCCGATCCTCGCTTTCCCGCACCGCGGACCGAATTCGATGTCGGAAGACTCGTTCTGAACGCAGTGGAAA